>NZ_RSCK01000111.1:0-18866 GCF_003991895.1 Chroococcidiopsis cubana SAG 39.79 | reverse complement strand
GGACAAGGGGGACAAGGGGGACAAGGGGGACAAGGGAGACAAGGGGGACAAGGGAGACAAGGGGGACAAGGGGGACAAGGAAGTTATTCTAGTCACCAGCCACTAGCCACTAGCCACTCTCCCCACGCACCACTTTCTAATAAAACTATCCTCGTCACCCGATCGCTAGGACAATCGAGTCAATTTTGCGATCGCCTTGTAGAAATGGGTGCGACAGCTATTGAGATGCCAGCATTAGAGATTGGTGCGCCTTCGAGTTGGATGGGGTTAGATAATGCGATTGCGCAGTTATCGGATTTCGATTGGTTAGTTTTGACTTCTACAAATGGAGTAGATTATTTTTTTGAACGCCTGCTAGCTAAAGGTAAAGATACGCGGGCGCTAGCAGGGGTAAAAATTGCTGTAGTAGGACAAAAAACTGCTCAGAGTCTTCAACAAAGATACTTACAACCAGATTTCATTCCTCCCGATTTTGTTGCCGATTCTTTAGTAGAAAACTTTCCTGAATCTTTAGCAGGTAAAAAAGTTTTATTTCCCAGAGTTGAAACTGGAGGACGAGAAGTCTTAGTCAAACAATTTACTGCCAAAGGTGCAGATGTGTTAGAAGTCGCAGCTTATGAATCTCGTTGTCCGCAGTCAATTGCGCCTGAAGCATTAGAGGCGTTACAGAGTCATAAAGTGGATATTATTACTTTTGCTAGTTCTAAAACAGTCAGAAATTTCTGCCAACTCATAGCACCATATAACAACATTAATTTAGATGGAATTTGTATAGCCTCCATTGGTCCCCAAACCTCCAAAGACTGTATTTCTCTCCTCGGTAGAGTTGATATAGAAGCAGAGGAATATACTTTGGATGGTTTGTTACAAGCAATTATCAGTTAGCAGCGATCGACAACCAACAACTAACAACTAGTGACTGATTACCAATTACCAATTACCAATTACCAAAAAAGAATTATCGGTCTTACTGGTGGGATTAGCACTGGTAAAAGTACTGTTTCTCAATACTTAGCACATGAATATCATTTACCAGTTCTTGATGCAGATATTTATGCGCGAGAAGCAGTGCAACTTGGTTCGCCAATTTTAAATGCGATCGCCCAGCGTTACGGCAAAAACATTTTGCAGGCTGATGGGACGCTGGATCGCCAACAACTAGCGCGAATTATCTTTAACAATTCTACAGAAAAGCAGTGGTTAGAAAGACAAATTCATCCTTACGTGCGCGATCGCTTTGAGCAAGAGATAAATAAATTATCTGTCCCGATAGTTGTATTAGTTATTCCTTTGCTATTTGAAGCAGAGATGACAGATTTAGTCACAGAAATCTGGGTTGTTGCCTGTTCGCCGCAACAGCAAATAGACAGACTGATACAGCGCGATAATTTAACTGTAGAACAAGCACAGGCGCGAATTAACAGTCAAATGCCACTATCAGAAAAATGCGATCGGGCTGACGTTGTTTTGGATAATTCTTCTACCTTGGAAGATTTGAAACAGCAGGTAGATTTAGCGATAAAAAAATTTAACAGTTCCAATAGACCTCCTGCATGAATCAAAAAATCATGGATGTCATTCTGTTGGCGAAGCCTTCCCGAAGGGTACGCAACGCAGTGTAGTGAAGAATCTCCCAGATGGTTCGCTTCGCGTGTGGATGACAATTCAAGTATTCACGCAGGAGGTCCATTCACTAGATACAGGCAACCTCTCGAATGTAACTAGCTTTATTGATACGTTCCTTTCACGATGAGATTGATGTTGTTTGAAGCTGTTTTTCTATCGCATCACAGGCAACATTCACCCCATTTTCTGTTTGAATAATCCGTCCAATTTCTATTGCTTTGGTTGTGTAAGCGGGATTTGCTAACAACTTACGCAATTCATTTGCTACCCGCAACGCTCGATACTGCTGGCGAGGAATTGTGCGAGAAGTTCCTAAACGTTCGACCCGTGCGGCATTATCCGGCTGGTCGTGACTGTAGGGCATAATTAAGGTTGGACGACCTGCACGTAATGCTTGAGTCGTCGTCCCAATTCCTCCCTGATGCGCGATCGCACAAGCGTGAGGAAAAATGTGCGAATATGGTGCATAGCTAACTGCCAAAATGTCTGATGAAAGGTTCTCTGGAGGCGCATTTTTCCCAATTAACAACACAGCACGGCGGTTTAACAGCTTTGCAGCTTGAATGCTTTCCTGATAGAAGTTACCAGGAGTCATCACTGCGGCTGAACCAAGGGTAAAAACGATTGGCGGTTCACCTGCATCTAAAAATTGCTTGAGTTCCAGTGTTAGTGCCGCTCCATTTTGACTACCATCATAAAATGTCGAACCTGCGACTACTGTATTTGCAGCCCAGTCGGGTTGAGGTTTTGCCAATACAGGAGAGAATAGGGCGATCGTCAGATAAGGGGAAAACTTATCGTCAATGAAGGGATTGCCAATCAGTGCAGGTAAACCAAGTTCGCGACGAAATTGGCGAACGGGTTCAGCCCAAGACTTGCTGACAAGCTTGGCAAAGTTGATGACTCCCCGATTAGCGATCGCCCCAAAACCGCGCAACTTTGCTAAAAATGGAAATGGAGCCAATACAGGCGGATCGTAAACGGAGAAAAACGAAATTGGAGCCATTGCACTTGATGCCCATCTTATTCCCAATTTTTCCGCCACTAAACGAGCTGCAACGACTCCCTCGCCTGCAAACATAAAATCTGCCCCCTTGACACTTTGCATCAAGTCTGCGTACATCTCGCGCAAGCTCGGACAAACCCACTTGCGGACGATATATTCTGAACCTGTCCGCACGTCCATCGCCCGCGCCATCTCTTGAGGGTCGTCGAGAGCTGTATTGTCAGGACGCATTCGATGAAACTCAAATCCCAAAGCTTCAATTTTGGCTTGATATACCTTGTGTGTCCCGAATACAACATCGTGACCGCGTTGCCGTAATTCCAGCGCGATCGCAATTTTAGGATGCAGATCGCCAAAAGAACCGATTGTAGTTAAAACAATACGACTCACGATTTTGTAAAAAAAGCATTATTTGTACGAATTAGATCTTATCGCCATGTAAAGACCTAACAACATATATCCCAATATCAGTCCTTTTGCTATTGCCACGAAGCTTGTCGAAAATATGCCTGGATCGCCTGTAGTTGTCCTATAGTACTCAAATTGCCCTAAAAAACTTAGAAAAAGAGCGCCCGATACAAATCCCCAAGCTGCAATCAAAAATGAAATCGAATTATTTATCTTTTTCTTGACTAAATAAACAGCTATTAAAAGAATAGCTCCAAGAATGTAATCATCAAACCAACTCAGAAATCTAGCCAAATCAACAATTTGATTTGACCTTCTTACAGTTTCGGCAAGTGGTAGAAACACCCCCATAATCGTTGCCATTCTCAGAGATATCTTTAAAGGTTTGTTTTCCATTTTTGAAACTTCTGCTTCACCTATAGATATCGATGGCTACGATAGCAGTTTACTTTTTACCTACGACAGAATGCTTCAAGAATGAAACGGGACAGTAATTAGGGGTAGGAATGCCAATAACAACCACAACCAAGACCAATTAAATTGCGATTGGGTAGGAGGTGCTGATGGTTCTAATAAAGCATTGATGCGTTCGCTCAAGCGCTCTGCTTGACTAGCAGCGCTGAAGGCAGCGCAAAAACTTGTCATTGGCACGATCGCGGAACGCACGACTAATAACAAAGATTCTGCTAAAGTCAGCGGATCGACTTGCTGCGCCGCCCGATTATCTGCCCGCAATTCCCGTAACAGCAATAACTCTTCCCATAAAGCTTCTGTTTGTGGCAACCATCCAGTACAAGTCCGTATCCAACCTAGCCAGAAAAACCAGAAAGTATCTCGATAGTGGTAATGTGCTTGTTCGTGGGCAATGACAGCGGCTAACTGTTCTGGGGTAAGGACGTATAGCAATCCCTGGCTGACAACTAATTCCGGTCGCCAGAAGCCAACTAAAGCGCTGAACAAAATGGGAGTTGCTAAAATCCGACAAGATGCTCCCTCTACTTGCTCTTGGGGATAAGTACGAGTCTGGCTCACAGCCCGCCAGCCTTGCCACGCCAGTTTAACCCCCAGCGCGATCGCCACTATAAAACCGATTACCGTCAGTCCGTAGCTATACCAACCTACAGACAAACCCAGCATCTTGCCTTGGGTTCCCATGCATAATACCGAGATTCCGGCGATCGCTAACATTAACGGAGGAAACAGAAAAAACCACAGCGTTTGTTTCCAGCGCTGCTGCCAATCACCTGAAGCTGATGACCAATTCTGTCGCACGTTCCAAGCTACTGCCAGTGCAGCCAAAATCATGATGGTATGCATTACTTCTCCTCCCGTTGTTGGCGTGCAGCTTGAATGCGTTTAGCGATCGCATCGAGCTGTTCTAAGCTGGTGCGATCGAGACTATCAGCAAAGGCAGCTACAACATCAGGGTTGCCAACCGCCAGAAAGCGATGTAGCTTTTCATGCGCCTCTATAACTTGCGCTTGTTCCTTCGTTACCAACGGTCGCCAATAAAAAACCCGTTCTTGTTTATCGCAAGCCAACCAGCCTTTTTCCGTCAGGCGGCGCAGTACCGTGGTGACAGAAGTATAGGCTAACTCTCGATCGGGATCGGCAAGAATGCGATCGTGTACGTCTTTGACAGTCACGCGATCGAGTTCCCAGACGATATTTAAAATCTCTGTCTCTAATGGACCAAGGGAAAGCTGTTTGGGACGGTAATTAGGCAGCGGAGACATAAGCTAAGTCAAAAGTCAAAAGGTAAAAGTCAAAAATTACTGATAACTGATAACTGACAACTGGTTACTGCTTTCCAGGTTACACCGTCAGAGTTATCTCTCGCGACATTTTTTGTGAAAGTTTGACTTTGTGAAAGTTTGACATCTTGTCTTTTGACTGCCATTCAGAATGCAATCTAAGCTAGGTGTTCGATTCCAGCCTGCTCTTATACGAAAGGTTAAAAAGTCCTTGATTCTGGGGTGGAAGACCTCCACCCTTTTTCGACATCCTAGTTTGATGTCTTAGCTGGATTAATCTGCCGAGCCTATTTGCGAAAGAAGGAGATTGAAAGAATGCGAACGATCGCGTTAGCTTTGCTATTGGCTGTTGCTATTTGGACTCTAACTTTTCCCAATGCAGCCTTAGCAGCAGACATAGCCAACGGAGCCAAAGTGTTTAATAGCAACTGTGCTGCTTGTCATATGGGAGGAAAAAATGTGGTGATGGCGACAAAAACACTACAGAAAGATGCTTTAGAAAAATATAGTATGAATTCTCTAGAAGCAATTATCAACCAAGTCACAAATGGTAAAAATGCTATGCCTGCCTTCAAAGGAAAATTAAATGTCCAGCAGATTGAGGATGTCGCCTCTTACGTGCTGGACAAATCCGAAAAAGGATGGAGCTGAAGTCAGTTGTCAGTTATCAGTTGTCAGTTATCAGGGTGTGGGGAATTGGTAGTTGGTAATGGGTAATTGGTGGTTGTTGGTTGTTGGTTGTTGGTTGACCGCTCCCTTGTCCCCCTTGTCTCCCTTGTCCCTCTGCTCCCTGCTTCCTCTGCCCCCCTGCTCTCCCCTCACTAGTAGCTATGTATCGAGTTATTCTCATCTGCTGCGTGACATTTGCAGTTTTGCTGTTTCCTTTAAACGCTCAGGCTCAGCCAGCAGCGAATACTTTGGAGATGCATAACCATCAACCTAAATCTCGATCGGTAGAAGACTTATTTAAACAAGGGGTATATCAAACGTTAGTAGGAAAATATCGAGCCGCGATCGCAGATTTTTCTCAGGTTATTTTGCTCCAACCCAACAATGCTACGGCATACGCTAATCGCGGTTTAGCACGGGCTGCTAAGGGCGATCGCCAAGATGCATTAAAGGATTTCGATCGCGCTTTATCACTGAATCCAGATTCGGCGATCGCCTATTACAACCGAGGTTTTACGCTTTCCAAGCTCGAAGACTATCACGGTGCGATCGCTGATTTTGACCGTGCTATTCGCATCGATCCTGAAGATCCAAGTGCTTATCATTGTCGGTGTCTCGTGCGTTATAAATTGGGTGATATGGTAGGTGTAGCGGAAGATTTACGCACGGTTGCTCAAATATATTTGCAACACGGTAAACTCGATGCTTATACCAATCTGCTTGCAGAACTCAAATCTCTGCATGAACTAAGTCACCCGAAAAGGGAGCGATCGAGCGCACGAGCAGTTATCAGTTATCGTAGGGGCGGGTTTAGTCAATAGATTAACTATTAAAACAGTAGCTCGGGAGTCAAAACCCGCCCGTACAGAAGTCGGTTATCAGTGACCATTTAATTCCGAATTCCGAATTCCGAATTCCGAATTCTTCCTATAAGGGAGAAGCATCAATGTAGATGCGCATTTCTCGAACGAGATCGTCTTCCATGCGAAACACGATCGCGCATGGTATTGCGATCGCTTTACAACGATCGCACATATGAGTTGTTTCCATTTGGCAAATTACAGCATCGTCAATTTCCCAAATTTCATTGATTTCAAAAGAAGTTCGGGCGCTCCGACTGAGCTGACTTGCTTCGATTACGGATGCGATCGCGGCTTTCCCAACCGCAGGTGGATGATTACCAAATCGACATAGGGCATCTTCAGTAAAATAAGTCATGGCACTCTCTACATCCATTGCCTCGAACAACCCGATCAAACTCCTAATAATCTCTGTTTGGGTAATAGCAGCCATACTGGATCGCAATTCCATCTGAAATTAATCGAAAAGATGAAGGCTTAAGGCTAAAAGCTACAATCCTAACGCCGATCTGGTTTAGCTTGATTTCATCCTTAATTTCAAATTAAATGAAGCCCTGATTTTTTACAGCCTGAAAAAGTCAGAAGTTATCCGCACCATCTTAATTGTCTCAATCGAGAAGTCATGAATCGTCTGAAAAAGTCAGATCTACGTAGTGCGTGAGGAGAATTCGGAATTCGGAATTCGGAATTAAATGGTCGCTGATAACTGATAACTTTGTAGAGACGTTACATGTAACGTCTCTACACTGATAACTGCTTCCTGCTCCCTATTCACTGATAACTGATTCAGAAAAGTTCAAATAATTAAAAAAATCTTAAACTATATAGAATTTTGAACTTTTAAGTATATAGGGGATTTGCGACTGATTTCTAGTGTAACTTAATAGAGAAACACAAAAAAATAAATACAAACTAGCGAAAAAAAACAAACATAGCCTAGAACAGTCAAAATCATCAAAGAACAAATTTTTATTAAAAAATGAACGTTGACGAAGCACTAGTAATTCTAGATGCATTTCTCGATCGGGGACTCAACGACATTCAGGAACTAGTCTTTCGCAAAGCCTGGGAAGGTCAGACTTATCCCGAAATCGCCGAAAGCTCTGACTACGATGCTAATTACATTAAAGATGTAGGTTCTAAACTATGGAAGTTACTTTCTAAAGCTCTCTCAGAAGAAGTCACGAAAAGTAACTTTCGTGCCGTCTTGCGGCGACGAGCTTCAGAACTAGGGAGCAGGGAGAATTCGGAATTCGGAATTCGGAATTCGGAATTTGGAATTCCAAATTCAAAATTTAGCACTCGTCTCTCGCCTCTCGCCTCTCGCCTTTCACCAACTACCAATTACCAATTACCAATTACCCACATAGACTGGGGCGAAGCGGTAGATGTAGCAACATTTTACGGGCGGAGCGAGGAGTTAGCGACTTTAGAGCAGTGGATTAAGAACGATTCGCCTAGAGGCGACAGCTCCGCTTCACGCTGTCGTTTAGTGGCGGTATTGGGTATGGGTGGTATGGGGAAAACTGCCTTATCGATCGCCCTAGCAGAAAACTTGCAATCAGAATTTGAATATATTGTTTGGCGCAGTTTGCGTAACGCTCCGCCTCTAGCAGAATTACTCGGTGGGATCGTTCAATTTCTCTCTCATCAACAAGAAACAGCGGCGACATTATCCCAAGATCTCGATCGCTGTATCAGTATGCTGCTGGAATATTTGCGCCACCATCGCTGTTTGTTAGTACTAGATAACGTCGAAAGTATTCTGCGTGGAGGCGAACATGCAGGACAATATCGAGAAGGATATCAAGCCTATGGCGAATTATTACAACGCATTGGAGAAGTCCGTCATACGAGTTGTTTAGTACTAACTAGCCGAGAAAAACCAAAAGAAATTGTCTTGCTCGAAGGCGAAACACTACCAGTACGTTCTCTACAGTTGGAAGGTCTAAATATTGCCGCAGGACGAGAAATTTTTCGCGCTAAGGGAAATTTTGTCGGTTCCGATTTAGAATGGCAAAGGTTAATCGAGCATTATGCTGGGAATCCTCTTGCTTTAAAGATGGTGGCTGCAGGAATTCAGGACTTATTTGATAGCAATCTAACTATATTTTTAGCAACCTTACGCACGGGAACATTAGTTTTTGATGATATCCGCGATTTATTAGAGCGGCAGATGAATCGGATATCAAAATTAGAAATAGAAGTGATGTATTGGCTGGCAGTCGAACGGGAGCCAATCGCTTTTACAGCACTGCGAGAAAATGTTTTGTCCTTAGAAGCGAAGCAAAAACTACCAGAAACTCTTCGATCTTTAGGACAGCGATCGCTGATTGAGAAAACCGCTACGGGCTTTACCCAACAACCAGTTGTAATGGATTTTGCGATCGATCGCTTTATCGAACGCATATGTGGAGAAATAGTCAGGGGGGCGATCGGTTTATTTAACAGTCATGCCATTCTTGAAGCGCAAGCAAAAGATTACATTAGAGATACGCAAATTCGGCTGATTATCATACCACTTGTCGATAAACTTTTAGCTCAAACAAATCTCAGTAGCCTTGTCGATCGCTTAGGGCAAATTCTAACTAATTGGCGACAAAGATCGGCGCGATCACCAGGGTATTTGGCAGGAAATATTCTGAACTTGCTAACTCATCTCAAGATCGATCTGCGCGGATGGGATTTTTCTAACCTCTGCGTATGGCAAGCATATTTAGCCGGACGCAACTTAAAGCAAGTCAACTTTGCCCGTGCCGATCTTGCCAAATCGGTTTTTACCGAAGATTTAAGCGTGACTCCAGCCGTAGCTTTTAGTCCCACAGGCAAGCTATTGGCAACAGGAGATGCTGATGGAGCAATTCGGCTATGGCAAGTTGCAGATTGGAAAAAACTGCTGACTTTGAAAGGACATACAAATTGGATCTGGTCGGTTATGTTTAATCCTGACGCTAGTGTTTTAGCAAGTGCCAGCGATGACAAAACAGTTCGTTTGTGGGATACCCGTAGCGGTGAATGCTGTTGTATTTTGCCACATACACATCGCATTTGGTCAGTGGCTTTCAGTCCCGACGGCAAAACTATAGCTAGTGGGAGTGAAGATAGTACTGTCAAGCTATGGCATTGGCAGACAGGAGAATGTTACCAGACTTTGTTCGGACATACGAACTGGATTAGAAGCATCGCCTTCAGTCCCGATGGCAAAACCCTAGCTAGTGGTAGTGTAGACTGTACCGTGCGATTGTGGGATGTTGGCACGGGAGAGTGTATCAAAACTCTACAGGGACATACAACTCAAGTCTGGTCAGTTGCCTTTAGTCCCGATGGCGAGATGCTCGCTAGTAGTAGCGATCGCACTGTCAAGTTGTGGCAAACTAGCACGGGGGAATGTCTGCGGACTCTATGCGGACATACAAACTGGATCAGGACTGTTGCTTTTAGCTCTGGGGGAGATATGGTAGCCAGCGGCAGCGAAGATTATACAATTCGACTCTGGGACGTACAGACGGGAGAATGCTGTCGGACGCTGGCGGGACATACAAATTGGATTAGATCTGTAGCTTTTAGTCCTGACGGCAAAACCTTGGCTAGCGGGAGCGGCGACCATACGATCAAGATCTGGAATGTCACGGATGGAAAATGTATCAAAACCCTTCAGGGTTACACTAGCCGCGTCTGGTCGGTTGCTTTTCATCCCCGTCCGCTAGCCTCACATCCAACCGGAATACTAGCTAGCGGTAACGATGATAAAACCGTGCGATTGTGGAACGTCGAAACAGGAGAGTGCGATCGCACGTTACACGGTCATGGTAATAGAGTTTGGGCTGTTGCCTTTAGCCCTGACGGTAAAACCATAGCCAGCGGTAGCGGTGACTATACAATTGGGCTTTGGAATGCTTCAACTGGCGATCGCTACAATACGATCCAAGCCTACAGCGGAGTCAGATCCCTGGCTTTTCACCCCAACGGCTACATTTTGGCTGGTGGCTGCGATGACTATACGGTGAGGTTATGGGATATCCTCAGCGGCAAAACCCTGCATAAGTTGCAAGGGCATACCAACCGAGTCTGGTCAGTTGCCTTTAGTGTAGATGGCAACTTTCTAGCTAGCGGTAGCGACGACCACACAATTAAGTTGTGGAATACTGAAACCGGAGAGTGCCACAACACGTTACAAGGACATGACAATTGGGTGTGGGCAGTTGCCTTCAGTCCTGACGGACAAACCCTGGCAAGTGGTAGCGGCGATCGCACAGTCAAGTTATGGGATTGGCAAACGGGGAAATGTTACCAAACTCTCCAGGAACATACAAGCCGAGTTTGGTCAGTTGCCTTCAGCCCTGACGGGCAGACTGTAGCAAGTGGCAGCAGCGACTATAGCATCAAGTTGTGGAATGTCGAAACTGGTGAATGCAGACATACTCTCCAGGGACACACCGATTTAATTTGGTCGGTTGCTTTCAGTACTGACGGACAAATTCTTGCCAGTGGCAGCCAGGATGAGACGATTAGACTATGGGATGCAAATACAGGCAAATCTCTCAAGATATTGCGGGCGCAAAGACCTTATGAAGGGATGAATATTGCTGGCGTAACTGGTTTAACTGAGGCAGCGATCGCCACATTAAAAGCTTTAGGAGCAACAGAATGGGTAATGGGTAATGGGTAATGGGTAGTTGGTGGTTGTAGTTATCCTCCTTGTCCCCCTTGTCTCCCTCATCCCCCTTGTCCCTAACTAATAATTGTTATTCTCCTGCCGCTATTCCTTCGCGACGGGGATCGGCTCCACCGACTAGACCTTTTTCGGTACGGACGATCGCATGAGAACCGCTGATTTGTTCTACAATTTGTACGGAATGACCGATCGCCTCTAAGCTTTGCTGAAGGTTAACAAGATTTGTATTTGCTTCTAGTTCCGTTGCCCCGTCGCGATTGCCATAATGGGGTAGGGATACTGCTTGTTGGCTGTCTAAGTTCCAGCCTAAAACGGCAATTAATGCTTGCGCGACGTAGTTGATAATTCTAGCACCGCCAGCCGAACCAACTGCCATCACCAGCTTACCCTGGCGATCGAATACCATAGTGGGAGCCATCGAACTTCTAGGGCGCTTTCTCGCTTCTACCCGATTGGCGATCGCTTTTCCATCGGGTGTTGTGGGTGAAAAAGAAAAATCTGTGAGTTGATTGTTGAGTAAAAAGCCCCGTACCATCAATCTAGAGCCAAAAGTATCTTCAATACTGGTCGTCATAGAGACTGAGTTGCCATTGCGATCGACAATTGTTGTATGGCTGGTTGAGGGAAATTCGATCGCATTATCTTGTCCCCAGACTAACTTTTGTGGCGATCGCAATTCGCCTGGTTCGGCATCGGTTAAGGCGCGTTGAGGATTAATCAGCTTGGCGCGATTATTCAGATATTCGGGATCGATTAATTCATTGACTGGTACGGGAACGAAATCAGCATCAGCCATATATAAGCCTCGGTCGGCAAAAGCTAGCCGTCCTGCTTCGGCAAATAAATGCGCTGCTTGGGATGATTCTGGTTTGAGGGTAGATAATTGAAAGTTTTCCAGCATACCGAGAATCTGCAACACGGTTAAACCACCAGAACTAGGTGGTCCCATACTGCACACTTTGTAAACTCGATAAACTCCACATACAGGCGATCGCTCTTTGGCTTGGTATGTTGCTAAATCGTCAGTTGTTAAGTCGCCTGCTACGGTAGCTTTTTGGACTGTATTCGCAATGTCTCTGGCAATTTCACCCTGATAAAAGGCATCAGCACCGGAATTCGCAATCCGGCTCAATACCTCAGCATAAGGACGATTGACGAGAATTGTCCCCACAGGTTTAGGCGTGCCATCCGCTTGATAGAAATAGCTGCGAGCTGGTTCTAGGCTTGGTAAATACTTTTCTTTGCTGAGGCGATCGTACAATAAAGGCGAGATGGGAAAGCCCTGCTGCGCCAGTTGAATTGCGGGTTGAAATAGTTCTCGCCAAGGCAACTTACCATGTGCCTTGTGTACCATTTCCAGCATCCTGACTACTCCAGGTACGCCGACAGACTTTCCACCTACAACCGCATCGTAAAATTGGAGTGGCTTGCCATCTGCATTCAGAAAACGATCCGGTCGAGCCGCTGCTGGAGCCGTTTCGCGACCGTCATAAGTGCGAACTTGTTTGCGTTTGGCATCGTAATAGGTTAAAAAAGCCCCGCCACCAATTCCAGAATACTGCGGTTCAACTAAACCTAGTACCATTTGAATGGCGATCGCCGCATCAACAGCACTACCTCCCCGCCGCAGAATATCACTACCTGCTGCCGCTGCTAGCGGGTGAGCTACTACTGCCATATACTTTTGAGTGCGTACAGCTTTGCGAACCGCGCGATCGTTGCTAATTACTGGTGCAACTCGCTCTTGTCCTACAGTTGGAGATACGATGGTACTGAAGACAAGGGCTAGTAAACCAAAGTAGAGGCAAAATCTATTTGCTTTCATTAGTGCAATTCTACTTCTCGTTAGCAGGATACCATCCTGCCGGAATTACTTCAAAATTCCATACATCTTTGAAAATATACATTTGTTCTATTATTTTCTCAGGAGCGAGAGTTCCTTTGTTACCTGCTTGCCAATCTTGCCGATCGAGGGTTCCCATTACCAAATACTCATTACCAATGAATTCAGGATGAGATTGGCTAAAGCTAATAGCTAACAATGATTCAATTTCCTGTTTTTTAGTGATGATGAGATCGCAATTTGGGCAATATCTACATTGTTTATTGAGTAAAAAAAGTTGATGTGGATCGATATGAATGACTAGGGGAATTTTACGAATTTTAGTTTTTGTTTCACATTTAGGGCATTTCGTGAAGGCGGAGTCTTCATAGGGATTCAGAAAAAACTTATGTCGTTTTCTAGGCTTCACCCCTTTAGATTTATTAGAGCTATTCCTTGGCATATTACTAATCCTTCTCTAACAACTAATGAGTAGAGGGAGTTATTAAGCAATGTCGGGAGGAATTTGATTGAAGGGACTAGCGGGAGTCGATCGCGGTTGCATTTGCAGCTTTATCAACTTTTGCAATTCTCTCCGTTGGATATCCGTTCCCCGATTTAGATCTCCTGGGGTATCGAAGAAAATGATACTGTCTACTGTTTCCAGGGCAAAAAGCTGAAATAATATGTGAGTGACGGGTAAGGGTGAAGCGACAATTTCCGGGTCTTGTTCCGAGACTGCTACAGCTGACACATCTGCAAGCGTAGGGAAAGCGTAGATAACGCGCTTGGTCACTTTTGGGTTGGCGCGATCGCTTAACGTAGTGACTACCCAGTCTCGATCTAAGTTTTGCAAAATATAGTATTCTAAATGGCGCAGCCTGCCAGCAAGCAGTACCAATACAGGAGCGACAGCAGCAACAACTTGCGGAGTCACGCCATCTTGAGGCGCTTCGTCAATCAGGACTTTAATTTGTCGGTCTAAATCCATATGACACAAAAGCTGCTACCATCACCCTGAGTTTACCCCATTTAGGCAGCAGGGAGTAGGGAGCGCACGAGCAGGGAAAGAAATGTGGTTTCTGACTCGTGATTTGTGACTTGCGATCGCAAATAGGGGATGCATCGATCGCATCCCCCACTTTGGCTAAACTTAATTAGCTAGGCTTATTGGTAGTACTTCAGCTCTGCTTCCAATTGGGAAGTCAAGCGATCGTCACCCTTGGCTCTGGCAGCTTGCAAGCGCCGTTCTAAGCTTTCCAAAATATTCGAGCGATGAACTCTTGCTACCTCTTTGTAGCTTGGCTTTCTACTTGCATTCATGGCTATTTACTCCTTGCTTCGATCTTTTTCTAGCCTTCAGTACCTACTTCTGATGCTGTGCGTTGTAGCATGGACTGCTGGCGGTTGTGTTGCTTCTGACGATTCAAGCTCATTAACAATCTTGCTTGCGCAGAAACAGACACGCGATCGGAGTTAGATTGAATACCAATATTGTTAGATTTCATATTCGCCTCTTTCTTGTTGTTGTGTTACGAATGAGGCGCGTTCCTTCGAGAGTTTTTCTCTACTTCCGTCCCTCCACTGGAGAGATGAACGATTTATCCTTTACATTCATTACAATATCAGCCATTTTTCTCATTTGGGTCTATCTGAGGACGGAATGGATCATAAATCTAAATAAGTTAATGTAACTTAAACTACAAAATATTCAATTTTGCTAATTAATTCTATAGCAGCAGCAGAGGGCAGAAAGCAGAAATCAGAAGGAAATACCTTGCGTTTCAAAGGTGAGAGTTAACTTTGAGGTCTTAACCTTCTCGCGCTTTGCTAAAAATTTGTCAGGGTAAGTTGACGAGAAACCTTTGTACTACCCGGAATAACTCGGTAAACCTGCCCCTATGATGAAATTGGTTAGGGCAGGTTTTCCCGCAATTTCTGCGATACTACCCGGAATAACTCGGTAAACCTGCCCCTACAATGGATATTTGAATTTTTAAATTCTGTTTCGTGTCTCCTATTTTCTGTTTCCTATCTCCTTTTACTGTGACAAGTTATACTAAGTATGGCTTTCATCCTCAGCAACCTATGGACGGTGAAACAGCATTGGCATGGGTGGATAATCTCATATTGACCAAAACTGGCGAAGGGTTAAATTCTCTACAAAAACAGATTCTTCAGCAGGTTTGGCAGGGACATAAATATCCTGAAATTGCAGCCTACTGCGGCTATACAGAAGGACACGTTAAAGATGTTGGTTCTCATCTGTGGCGCGTACTGTCTCAAACTTTGGGAGAGAAGATTAATAAGATTAACTGTCGTGCAGTTTTAGAACGATGTCTGCGTACATCAAAAGATCGGGGAAATCTGTCAATTTCAGCTCCCCTTGTGAAGGGAGATTGGGGGGATCTGCACGCCAAGCCAAATTTCGTCGGCAGAACCGAAGCGATCGCGCACCTCGATCGCCTGGTAAGTTTGGATAGTAAGGCGATCGTCATTCAGGGTGAAGGCGGATTGGGAAAAACCACCCTAGCACAGCAATACTTGCAATCCCAAAATTTTGAAGTGGTGCTAGAACTGCTAGTAGCAAAGGAAACGCAGAACCTGACTTCTGCTGAACGAGTCGTAGAAGAGTGGTTGAAACAAGACTTACAAGAGGAACCAGGCTTAGAATTTGGCGTAACTTTAGATAGACTCAAACGCCAGTTGCAAACACGACGGATAGGGGTGTTAATTGATAACTTAGAACCTGCATTAGATCGCCAAGGACGTTTAATTGCGTCTCATCGTAGCTATGTAGAGCTGTTTCGGATTTTAACCGATCCGAAAGTACAATCCGTGACTTTAATTACAAGTCGCGATCGCCTGTGCGAACCGAGTTTAAATGTAGAACACTACCGTTTACCTGGTTTAGATCTTCCAGCATGGCAGCAATATTTTAGTTATCGTCAAATTGCGATTGACTTACCAACAATCCAACAGATGCATCAAGCCTATGGCGGTAACGCTAAGGTTATGGGAATCCTTTGCGGTACAATTCAAGCAGATTTTGCAGGGGATGCGATCGCGTATTGGCAAGAAAACCATACCGATCCCTTGGCTGTCACCGATTTGAAGAATTTAATTGCCAGTCAATTTCACCGTTTGCAAACACTCGATCTGCCAGCCTACCGCTTATTGTGTCGCCTGGGATGTTATCGCTATCAAGATGTGGCAAAGATTCCTACCCAAGGAATTTTAAATTTATTGTGGGACGTACCACCTCAACAGCAACGACAAATTATGACAGCTTTACGCGATCGCTGTTTAGTTGAATTTCAACAGGGGGAATACTGGCTGCATCCAGCAATTCGTGCTGAGGCGATCGCGAGGTTGCGTGCTAGCGATGAATGGATAGTTGTGAATTGTAAAGCCGCAGAATTTTGGACAGATAGCGTAGCAACAATTGATACCATAAAAGATGCTTTACAAGCTCTGGAAGCATACTATCACTATGTCGAAATCAACGATTTTGAATTAGCTGCTAGAGTTATTCTTAAAAGTAGAAATAATCAATGGGGACAGTTTTTACCTCTGGGTGGAACGTTGTATAGAATGGGTTTAATTCAACCCGTTTTGGGGGCGATAACTCAAATTCTCCAAAATATACAATCTACTCCTTGTTTGGGAGAATTATATAATATTTTAGGAGATTTGTATTGGACTGCTGGTAAAATTCACGCAGCGATAGAATGTCAAGAGAAAACTATCAGTTTAGCAACTCAATCATTGGGAATTTTAGAGTTTAGTCAAGGCGATCGCTACAAATTGTATTACTTAAAAATGCTAGAAGTAGATTCCTTACTCAGTATGGGATTGTACAATATAGATTTGTGGGAATTAGAGACAGCAGCCGAATTATTTCAGCAAGTCATAGATCTAGCTCAAAATACAACTCATCATCGCTGGGCAGAAAAAGCTAGCGTATGTTTAGCTTTAGTCAATTCTTATTTAGGCGGGCATCAAACAGCATATAGCCTAGTCGAACCGATTTATGACTCGATTATGTCTGAACTAAATAATCAAAGTGGCAGCTTTGCTTATTTTGTGCAAATCCTCGGTCAAACTTATATCAATTTAGGTAATAGAGAAAAAGCGCAAGAGATGTTTTCTCTTTCCCTAGCTGATGCCGAAAAAAGCCATTATCTGCAAATCAAAGCAAAAACGCTGAGTGGATTAGCTGAGAGCGATCGCCAGCAATCTTTATTTAAATTGGCTATAAATAAACATATAGAAGCAATCGAAATTTTAGAGCAAATTGGTGCAAAATGCGATCTAGCCGAGGCTTATTTTCAGTTAGGTTTAACTTATATAAGTATGAAAGAGTTTGAGCATGGGAAGCAAAATTTAGAGCGATCGCTACAGCTATTTACTCAGATGAATGCACCACGGCAAGTAGAAAAAGTATTGCAAGCGAAAATCGGCGCATAGAATTTGCTCGTACTAATTCCAATGAATATCCCCCTTAACGAGGGGAAAATTGTACAATTCTTAGCCCCCATTTTTAAGGGGGGTTAGGGGGATCTTCCGTAGTGCAGTCTTAACAAAATCGTATCAGTTTGGGGCTACACACTCACACATCGTTCAGCTTCACGCGCTGCAACAACCAGTACCAAACAAAGAGCCGATATAGCTTTTTGCCACTCTTGCCTAACCTGCAAATCTTCCACACCTTCAAACATTCCTACCAGAGAAGGAACAGAACGTTCCATCGCCAAACGAGAAACTGGACGATGAAGTTCTACTAAGCGCGATAGACTTTCTTGATTATTGACAAAACCAATGACCCATTTTGTTGTATGCTCTGGACTATCGGGAACGCGCTTCACACTCAACTCTGTTTGCAACCAGTGATAAAAAGGAGGTAATCGCTCAGCTAAAACGCTACCAGCGATCGGTAAAGTTTGCTTTAGTAACGAAACATCCAAGCTGCTTAACTGTTGTTGTAGTTCGGGAGAATTTAGACATTCAGTAAGAGACTGGGAGAGTAAAGCTTCTAAGCGATCGCGAGACAAATCTAAGTGTTGGGCAAATGTTTCTAAAGTAGGCTGCATCATTTCAAATCTAAAGTCCAAAAACAACTAAATACTTCCTGAGATGAGATAGGATTTCTATGTATTCCTCTCAACTCATCACGTTACCAATTTGCCAGGAATACACGGTGATGTCTTTGAGGTAGCTCATAATTGAAGAAGTCGGAAGTTACGTTGGCGCAAAAGTCAGAAGTTAAAAACCTTACTCATTTCCCTGTAGTGGTGAAGTCTCTGATTTTTGTCGTGCGATCGGATTTTGCCCGATATCGGTATCGATACATCGTAAAGCCAGTAATGAATAAAATTAGCGGCGCAAGACCGACAAATACGTAAAGGATACGGCTTGGCAATCCCCAGAAAGTACCGTAGTGCAGTGATCCGAAAGCATTCTCAAGCTTAGTTCCTAACGATGCAGTTAACCCATTGTCCACCCGCAAAACTTTTCCACTGTAGGAATCGATGAAAACACTGCTGTCCCAGATATTGCTGTGAGGTGACGAACTTTTGCGAATTATAAAAGCACCATTTGGTTCGTCACTATCTGCGGGTAGGGCAACATAGATAGTCCGAAATTCTGGTAAAGCTGCATCAGCTACTTCCAGAAAGCGATCGCTAAATGGCAAAGGAGATTTATTAGCTACAGGAGATGACTTAGCATCATCAGCAGGCATGGAACTGAAGGTGACAGCGTATATAAATGGTCGAGCAATTTCGCTGAGATTCCAGCAAAATCCTGTAAAAAAAGTCAAGAATAAAAAGATAGCTGTAACAATACCTGCAACTTTGTGGATGTCAAAACTAACTCGTTTTGGGTGAGCATTCCACTTGATTTTGAAACCTGCGATTAACTTACGCCAACCCGACCAAAGAAATATACCTGTAATAATCAGAATGCATGTTAGTACTACAGTTGTAGATAATTGTTAGAATAGGATAGAAGTGCGATTGCGATTGCTGTGATGTTTCAACAAGCT
>NZ_RSCK01000110.1:0-18946 GCF_003991895.1 Chroococcidiopsis cubana SAG 39.79 | reverse complement strand
TTGTCTTTGATGAATTCTTGCCTCAGTGGAATTACACTGCTCAGCCAGAATTACAGGTTATTTAATCCACGATCCTAAGCTCAGCCTCTTGACTTTGCGCATTCTCTGCCCAAGTCTTATTGCTACCCGTTAGTCCAACTAAGCTCATTCGATTGCTAAGTCCAATACCTTGATCGCGAGATTGTATGCCGTATTCCATTGCCCGCGATCGCCGCTCATTATTCTCCTGGCGCTTCCTCCTATCCTCTTCAGCCTTCTTTTCAGCCTCTTCTCTAGCGTTTGTCGCCTTTATACCCTCTTCATTAGTCTTGTTTAGCTTCTGCTGAGCCGCTATTAGACCATCGACGGCTTTGATCGCTGCCGTATAATCTATACCACCCGTTACCCCGTCTCGCACCTTTATACCCCGCGCCGATACTAAGTCTGCGCGCTGGTCATATAGACCCTGTAAAGCACTTGTACCAGACCTTTGTGCATTCCAAAGCTCTAAAGCTGCACCCGATAAACCTGCCCGCCCCTGCTGCGTCGCTATATCAAACTGCTGATCGCGCAGACCCCTACTATTGGATGCAGCTTGCGCAGCTTTTCGGTCATTTTCCTCAATTAGCCTTCTCGCCGCTCTTGCCGCATCATCCGCATCTTTCTTCCGCTTCTTCGCATCAGCCTCCGACGCTTGAGGTTTCCAAGGTGCTAGCGATCTTGCTGTTATCGGTGATGTATCTGACGCTGCAACTGCCGCCCCAGATATCGGATCTCCTATTGAGTTAGATCCCATAAACGCCACTGTACGCGGGTCTAAAAATACACCGTTTTTCTTAATTTTTAAATCCAGATGCTCACCCGTGCTACCCCACGAACCTTTAGCCCCTCCAGTAGTACCGATTCGCTGCCCCTGCGTTACAGTTTGACCCCGCTTAACGCTAATCGTATCCATGTGGAAGATTTGCGTCTCAATCGTGTCATTGCCTATCTTCCCTTCAAGAACCAGCCCGTACTCACCATTATTTTCAAAGACTTCCTTAATCGTGCCTGTCAATGTAGCGGCAAGTGGCGTACCAGTCTTGTAGTCGTAGTCCTGACCCATATGCTTTCTGCCGCCAGACCGTGGAGCGCCAAACACCCCGCCACCTCCTACCATATTGACTCTAGCTCCACCACCAGCAACCGGAAATAGCAGACCCGAACTTCCCTTTTCAATAGCCCTTTGCGTCACCCCTGACTGATCGTTAATATTGCCTGCTAGCTGATTGTAAGCACCAGACAAACCCCCGCCGATATTTTGGATTGACTGGTTAGCCCACTCAAAAAACTTCATTTCGTCTAGCTTCTGAGCTATTTTACCTATAGTTTCAAAGATCGTGTTAAACGTCGCACCAATAGCATTTACGGTCGCTTTCATTAAGTCCAAAGTGTCATTAAGGAACCCTGCCGCAGTATTGACAGCTTTCAACATAGCGGGATAGCGGTCGAAGTAGTCGCCAATCCCCTGCGCCAAATCTTTAGTGTAGGTCATCGCACTGTTGACCACATCCCCAATCGCAGAGCCTAACGCTGCCGCTTCATCCTTAGAGTCCGACAACCACTTAGCCACCAATGAGACCAGACCTCTCGCCGAATCCAGATCGACACCAATACCACTCAGCAGCGCGCTGATATTCTCTAATGCTGCTAACACCACTGGCTTTATCAGGTCGCCAAAATTCTTTTGCGCCTCAACTATCTTGTTATTGAAGGTGGTAAACTCATCGCTCAGTGTCTTTGTAGCGTTTCCCGCATTACCATATGTCCTTATAAGCGCCTCGGTAAAGTGTATGAGCGCATCAGTACCTACTTGACCGTTCTCTAGTAATTTATCTAGCTGGGCTGCGCTAACACCGATCGACTTAGCAAACAGTTGATAAGCCCCTGGTAGCGCCTCACCTAACTGACCTCGTAGTTCTTCAGCAGAGACTTTGCCTTTCGACATCATCTGCTGCACGGCATTGAAAGCACGAGCCTGAGCCTCATTGGACAGCCCTAGCGCTTTACCCGCTAAAGTCAACCCCATAAAGATGCGCTGGGTGCGCTCACCCTCTAGAGCTGTGCCTTTAGATGCCGCCATTAACTCGACATAGCTCTGAGTTGCTTCTTTTACAGGTAAGCTCATGCGCGATATTGTAGAGCTAAGAAATGCCTGCTCTTTCGCTACTGCCGCTGAGCTACCTGCCACTACCAACAGCGTCTTATTCAGCCTTTCAAAGTCTGCCGATGCCGCAACACTGCTGCTAATTGCCGATCCGAAGCTCCTACCTAACTCCATGCCCATCTGGGTTAGTTGCTGCCCCACCCCCTGAAACATGCCTGTAACGACATCCCTCATCGGTGTGCTTTTTACAGAGGAAGCGAGACTTCTTCCAAAAGTCTTTCCTACCTTAGCCCCCTGCCCCATCGCCTCACTTTGTAACCGAGCAAAATCCTTACTCAAGCTCGAAAAGTCTAGGCGGGCTTCGACTGATACTGAAGCGATAGATGGCATTATCCGTTCATCCTTAAGAAGTTAGCAAACCCAGTAGTCCAAGGCATTTCATCATCCTCCTCTTTCTCTACACCCAGACCCTTCTGGATAAGGCGATCTCGATCTTGCGGCTCCATCTCCGGCAGAGAATTAACGCTCAACTGCGTCATATAACTCTGAAACTCTTCCTTCTTAGCCGCCCTAACGAAGTCCCAGAACTCCCAATAAGGTAGCTTCAGCGCCTCTTCCCGCCTATACCCATGCCGCGCAAACAAAGGCAAAACGTCTGCTATGCCTTTAATGTACTCTCTTGCATCTCTTCGGGGGTCTCTTTTGGCGGCTCTTCTACCTGTTCTTCCTGCTTTCCCAGGCTAGAAAATACCTTCTCGTTTACCTGCATAAACAACTGATTTAGCGCTGATGCCGAAATACTAGATAATGTCCCCTTTGGCATATCCGCTATCGTCTCTACCAAATCTTGCATAGGCTTCAATAGCCGCGATTGCTGAGCAATACGAGTGGCATTTAGGCTATTGCGTTTAGCGCTTACGTCCTGGTTTTCCTTTGCCATCAGACTCTTCAGCTCCACCTCAATCCTATCCGTCTCCTCGCGCACCTGCTCGTTGATCGTCTCAAACTCAGCATTAACCTCCGACAGTCTCGCCGTGACACCGACAGTAAGATCCTCATACGCATACACCGGATAAGTACGCCCACCCAACTCAAATGCCATTACAGGCAGCTTCTCACCCAGCAACTTATCCAAATTAACTGTATCCATTAATATGTCTCCAAATATAAATAAACGTTAAGCACTAAAAGCAAATCAATATGGACGTTTGTATAGGGTTTCGAGATATAGACGCGCACCCTTTACATACGTTAAGCCTAAGGACTGCTTCTAAACGTTAATCTCATACGGCAATAACAGCCGAGCCTTACCATTGGCTTCCAATCTATACCAATATTTCTTCGGATCGTCTAGCTCATCCATCGCACTCAGCCATAAAGAACTATACGGCGGCTCTTTTATAAACGGCAAATTTTGATAATGATTCTCATTCTCACGCATACCTATCTTCATCGAAAACACCCTTTAATTCTAACGTATACCGCACCCCGTATACATTTGAGCTAAAATAGACATATACGTATCAGGCGATCGTAATGCCCTTAAGACTAGACACCCCGATTCCGCTCCAACATGCCAGCGGGACACCAAAATACAGACTTCATCAATCCTGAGTCTCTACCACTCCCTTTCAACGAAGGTTATCTCGCAATGTCACCTATATCCACGGTCAACGACACCATTGCTGCGGGAGCCGTCAAAGAGTACGATAATCCTAACCAAATCTCCGCCTGCACCATAACCAGCAACCGAATCCTGAGAGCCACTGTTGACGGCACAACAACACCCACCGATACAGTTGGCGAGGCTATCCCCATCAATACCCCAATCGCACTCAAAGGCATCCCTAACGTGGTCAAGGGCTTGAAGATAAAGAATACCAACGCCACCAACGCCGCAACCATCACCATCCAATACTTTACTCGCGGCGATCTATAACCCCCATACATTCACCTTAGCCGCTATGACTCAATCACCAGACAAATATCGCAAATATTTAGCCGATATCGAGGACTGTGCGGCTAAGGGGATGACCCATGAAGACATCGGGGATTACATTGGCTTAGCCTCGCGCACTGTCCGCCATTGGTGTAGGGCATATCCCGAAGTTATGGCGGCATACAGACGCGGACGGGCAAAGGCAAAAGTATATGTCGTGGGCAAACTATTCGACCTAATCGAGGAGGGTAACGTAGCCGCCACAATCTTCTATCTCAAGACCCAATGCAAATGGCGCGAGACGGGGACTATTAAGGACGACCTACAAGACTTCGATAATACGCCCACGACCCTTAGCGAAGAGTCCCAAGACCGCATTGGAACCCTCATCCGCGAAGTAGAGGAGGAGTTTCGGGCTATGGACACCCTCCGCGCTACCAAGGACACCTAATGCACACGACAACGAGCAACCTAATCCACATCCCTAAACCACCGCCTCCACCACCTGTATAACGAAATTATCGATGGAAGCGACTATTCCAGATATGCTCGCCGATGTCCTAACCTCTTATATCGAGCCAAAGTTCTTTCCGGTTCTGTATCAGCAACATGATCGGTAATCTTATCAAAGAGGCGAGGAATCGGTTTAGGTAACGGCACATTACCCCACGGCTCATAAAAGTCATCCGCCGACCAAGGAATTAACTCATCTTCCGTCCAAAAGTCCTCTTTTGATAAAAGAAGCTCGCCCAGCAACCAAAAGTCCCGATACATACAACCACCATCCAATAAAATAACCGCCCTAAGTCATGCACTTAAAGCGGTTGTATTGTCCACGTCTTCTTGCTGAGATAGATGAGAGCCTTTTCAGTATAAAAATTTCGCTATATATTCCCATTATAGCGTAAAAACCCTGCATACCGTACCCCGTATACTAAAAACAAAGGTTACGAAAATGAGAGTTACCGTAAACCAAGAGGATGTACCTGCAAAATTGGCGGGTGGCAGATGTTGCTTATACTGCGTTTTTGCAAATTATTATTGGTAATAAAGTTCGGTAAAGAATTAGAAGTAACAAAGTATAGCAGTTATATAGTTATAGAGAGATAGAAATAAGCAGCATCTCTTCATAGGAAATAACAGCCACTACATTCTTATCTTCAAATACATAAGATGTGGTGCTTGGTAAAAAAGATTTTTCAAAAGAGCTGGTAGTTTCCTTACCTGCTAAATTTTCGGCATTCGTAGACATTTACGAAATAATAGTATAGACGAGCTGAGATAGATTCCAAATTCTTTTGCAGCAAATGTTTCAAACTAATGACTAATACATCAACAAATCTTTCGGCTTTAGATAAATTCTTCATCACAGTCACAGCCTCGGGTTTTGTAGGAGGTACAGTTCTCAGCTTGATGCCTGGCGTAATTCCACTTGTACCAGCGATTTTCTTTGGTTCCGGCATCTCATCGCTTGTCTACCGCTTTATGGGAGGAATAAGCCAAGACACTAAGTTTGAATTAGGGATAGTAAAACTGGGTGGAACTTTAGCTAGTTTAGTAGCCACTATATGGATATTTAATGAAATAATTAAGTCTCAAGACTTGAAGCAAGCCAAATTAATTTTTAGCCCTAAAGAACATAGATTGTTAGCTTTAGATAGAGAGAATGGAAAGCTTGTACCAGTAAATGTTGTAGTGGACAATATACCACAACGAATTAGTATGGACATTTCAGCACCAGACAGATCAGCACTAAAGAAAATTAAAGATTTTTGCCGAACAAACCAAGGATTTTGTGAAGAGCCAGATTTACCAGCAATCTTTCAGAAAGATATTACGCTAGGAGGAAGGCAAGCAAAGGTATGTATCGACAAAGGGGATTTTGTAGGGTACCCTTTGTTAATTCGAAATGAAAAAAAACCAGGGACTTTTGCTCGTGTCAATGTCATTACTACTGACAGTTGTACAACTTCACCCAATGAACCTATGTTAATAAAAGTTAGCCCTATATCTGCAAAAGATATTTTAGGAAATGCAGAAACAGGAAAAGGATTTGTCTCTATTGCTCCTCTAAGATTTATTCCTGAGTAGGGCTAATAAATTTGGCTTAATTTTAAATCAATTATACGAGGTAATTTAACATGAAAACATTAGCGCTAATCTTCTTGATACTACTTGGCACTACTTCCGCAGCTTATGCTGATTGTATCTACAATGGACAGATATATCCTGAAGGAAGCAGAGTTGGACCGTTCACTTGTAGAAATGGAGCTTGGGTCCGATTATAACTTGGAGGTTTAGCGAACTTGGATTGTGCTATAACTCCCGCTGACATTGTCAACTTAATACAAAAGAATTTAGGAAGGAGTAAGTATAAATATGGCTCCACGACCTCAGCTCAATGGACGCTTAATTCGTCTTAATGAAGATAGCCCCCCAATATATCTGGTTGATGAAGGACGAAAGCGGCACGTTCCAAATCCTCAAACTTTCGACAACTTGTTCCGCGACTGGGACAGACTTGATAACGTTCCTGATTTGAATGAAATAGATGATGGAACAGCAATCTCGAATGGTGCTATTCTTGCCCGTGCTATAAACACAGCTCCAGTTTATTTAATTGACAACGGAGTGAAAAGACATATTGCTAGTCCAGAGACTATGGACAAGTACTACTTCAGTTGGGAGGAGATTCGAGGAGTTGACCAAATAATGTTAGATAACATCCCATCAGGAGCGCAAATTCAATAAGTGCAAATGTTAATCGCTTTGTTTGTGGTGTAGCAAAAAATTGGGAATTCTCATATATTATACCTATGGGAATTCCCGCAGTTTGAAAGCCTTACAGAGTGAAGATTAAAATAGTACTGACTCCCCTCATTTTATCAATAGAGCAGGCATGAGTTTCTGTTAAGATTTTGCTGTAGTCTTATCTATAATTATTACTCCTGATACATAATCATAAGCAAGTAGATAACTCCGTCAGAGAGACTTACTGATATTTACTAATGAGAGTGCAGTATGGTAAACAGTTTTGTCCAAATGCTATTTCTTTTAAATCATCTCCTAGAAAGCGTTTCGAGAAATTAGCGAATGTTAACTATACCCCGCTCTCAGTAGTAACTCAACTAGACTCTTTTTACTTACCCGTTCCTCTCCTCTAATCATCTTCTCTCTCTTTTCGTCGAATACAGGCTCGGGAATAGCTGCCATCGCTTGATAGTTAGATGATTGGTCAGGTGTAATACCAAGGTCGGCTAGCTTAACTTTGGTGCTTTCATTAAACCTATCGTGTTCGTCGATAGGTTTTGGTCTTCCTCCTATGTCTATCGCACCATCCTTCTTCATCTCAACAATCTGCTCACCGATCCTCTTCCAGCATCTCATAGACACAGCACGGGCTAATCTTTCAGCTTCTTCACAATTAGCGTGAATACGACGCAAATAGTCGATCAACATCTCAGTCATGTTGTCTATGTCTAGAGTCCGTTGAATGCTATCAACACCCATCCTTGCTGTTGCGCTCTGAGAAAGCTAAGCCATTTCAAACGGCAGCTTGATATAGTCGTTCCCAGTCAGCATAGGCGTTATTAATATCTTTCATCTTTGCAGCATCACCTGTAGGCATATCAGGATGATACTGCTTGCAGAGATTGCGGTATGCTGCCTTCACCTCTTGCTTAGTGGCTGTAGGAGACACACCCAGCACTGTAGCCCATTTAGTAGAGGTGGAGGTTCTTTGACTGTAGTAGTAGTTATACGCTTCTCTTGCTTGTTTTTGCCTATCTTCCTCCTCTAGCCTTACGTAGTTAGGACTATTCAGAACTTTCTCAACTAACTCCCAATCAGCCTTGAAGCATGTCTTGTAGATTTCTTTTAGCTTCCCTAGCCCCACCAGCTTTTTAACGGCTTTTAGATGCCATAGCTTGAAGGCTTGTATCGTCTTGTCCTTGCGTTCTGGTTTCCAGTCTCCATATTTACCACTGTTAAAGAAGGCAGCTCCATCGGATACAAAAATATCCCCTACCCAACGACTATTCGACTTTGCCTCGTAGAACGGATGCTTACCTTCTTTCAATGCTTGTAACAGGTATAGAACATCCTTCTCTGGCTCAGGAAGTTGTAACAGGTTTGTGAGTGTTGGATTGAACGACATAGCCTCTGGGTTCCCAATCCATCTCCAGTAATTATCGTCAACCTTATCGAGGTGTTCTGTGTAGTATGCAGTCCAATACTGCGCCCTGTCTACTGGAGGTTCGTCCCCTACCCCAAGAGACTTTAGTATATCCCTGCGTCCCGTTTCTATAGCTACTTGGATGAAGTTAGCAAGGCTAGAAAAATGAGTAAAGCAGTCGTGACTTGGGCCTATCTGCCACTGCACAAGTTCTAAAGCTGTAACAACTTTCTCATCGAAATGAGAGATTAGACGATATGTAATCAGCCTGTCTATGGCTCCATATATACTACCCCTGTCTCCCCAGTCACACGGGACTTCTAAAGTGAAGCTGTTATCAATCTGCCAAATACAGTGATTAACCTTGTCAGTTAGTTCTAGAAACCTCTCTAGCTTAGGTTGCTGGTGGGTCTGCCAGAACTGCTCGTATTCTTCATTCCATCCGTATTGGGGATCTAAACGGCAATCAATATCCCAGCATTCGGGTTTGTAGTCCCCTAGCTTAATATCACACGGATGCCTCAAACTGTACAGCTCGATTACTTCGTCCACGCTCATCTGTAGCAAACTGGTTACAGGTTTAAAGGCTGTGTTTGAAGGTGTTGTTTCCTTGTAGAAGCTATCGATTAGACCCTGCACTTGTGGTTTAACAGGGTCGGGTACTCTCATTACAGAGGTCGTGTAAGTCTGCTTTTGACCCCTACCACCTTTCGGCTTACTCATATTCTTAATAGCTCAAACTCTTTGCCTATCTATATTATACCTGTTACAGCTTTAAAAATCAATACTTGTTACAGGTTTTGGCAGCTAAGAGGGGCTGGTTCGATTTGAGGTAGATGCATATACTGAGATTATTGGTATACGCTATGAAAAGAAAAAGACTGAGCGTAGCACTCAGTCTTCGTAGGGATTTCCAGGTATATTAACCAAAATGTTGTAGCACTTTCCGGTAAAGACCTGGATAAGTTGAGATCCAGTGAATTACCGAGTTATACTGCGATTATTGGTATAGCTGATAATTGTCTGTACGAACAAAAATATTGCCGTAGCTATATCCCTTGCGAGAACGAAAAGCATCAGGAAAAAGCCTAAGAAACTCTTGCAAAGTCAACCAATCTTCGTAGGCAAACATAGCCCTCCCCTGCGCCCGGAGATTGATACGCAGGTCTCCAAAGCGCGATAAATAGTCGAGGCAGACAAGAGCTTTACCAACCTCCTTCTGCGACAGGTGGTATTCAAAGGAAAGTAAGGGTATAGGCTGCGTCAGACCCTTTAGCACTTCATATTCCCAACCTTCCACATCGATCTTGCAGTAGTCTGGTCGTCCGTAATCCTCAATAGCTTGATCGAGCGTTATTACGGATACCTGTATCTCGTTTACAGTCACTTCATTGAGCCAATTCTGCTTCAAGCTGGAGTGGGAGTGAACGCTGTTGATGTATAGCGTGGATTCTCCAACTTCCGCACCAACGGCACACTCACAATCAATCAGCTTGTTAAGGTAGTCCATGCACTTCATCTTAAGCTCGTACATGCAATCGGGTTGTGGCTCGAACGCTACCACTCTCATGCCTGCTTCAAGCATTGCAAAAGTCTTTTTACCTACATTAGCTCCTACATCGAAGCAGAGGCTGTCAGGCTCCAACAGCTTCGAGTAGAAAGCTACTTCCTGACGATGCTCAAAATGCCTATATATTGCTCTAATTGGTCGATACAGTCCGATTGTAGAAAGAAGTTGCCGGGTGAACTTTGTGTTTACAGTTTTCATGACTTATCCTGGTGACAGACGAGGGTTAATAGACAATCCTAATTACTTTCCAACCGTCATCCACTTGTTTCAATTCCGCTACTCCATCGTGTAAGTAGCATTCAGCTTTCACGCGCCCATCGTCATAAGTAAACTTAATAATGTTGCGAATAAATTGTTTATTACTGGTGGTATAAATTATTTGGTCTTCCAGTATCTCCACACTCATAAGTTCGCCCCCATCAACCACGCCTTTGCATTATCGGCAAGTGCAGCTCTGCCGTCATTTCCTCTATCCACATGATGGTGATCGTACTGGGATGTTCCCGCTGCAAAACTTCTCTGACACTAGATCTTGATTTGTAACAATAAGCATCGGCATAACTCTTAGTCCAGTAGCCGTCCCGCCCGCCAGTCCAATAGAGTTCGATCCCTTCAGCTTCTGTACAGACAATGTAGTACTTCATAAGGTGATGCCAAAGTTAGCATCTGTAGAATTTATGACCGCGTTACCGAGCTTCCACTATACTGTTTTGGCTTCAGATAATTAGTATTCCATAACACCTATATAACTATATAACGATCGATAAAATAAATTCTATCCCCCTATGCCGCATAAGCTTCACCCTTTAATGCGTCTATTTTTTAGCCAAAGTATTTCAACTCTCTAATAGAGTAGTTTCTTAGGTGCTTACTAACACCTCATTTATCATTGGTTTCCGTAATTATAACTATTAGGATATGCCGCCCTGAGCCAACACATCGAATACGGGTTCAGGAATAGCTGCCATAGACTCAAGAGTTTTATCAACTCGCTTATGACCTTCTTCTGCATAATGCAATAAAAGTTTATAAACTAGTGTGCCAAGTAATTAGAACCGACAGCACCTCTAATTCCTCACTGGATATAGGTTGTAGCCATTTTATCGGTTGATTCGACAGCACCTCACAATACACCCGCTACTATTTTAACCGATTGCCACCCCTCAAGCCTTACCGTATCTAAGTTTCAGCCGCTACAAGACCCCGCAAATTGCCACCCTCAAAGCGGTATCGCTATCATCGACAGTGATAGCGATAAATGTTGCAGTTATTAAAACCATCAATGACCGAAAACTCTTAACCGGTACTAAGATTATTTGGTATAGCAATATCCGTTCGATCTTCGTTGAGTAACTTTGCAGAACGTAATCCAGGTGCAGTAGGGCTTAGAGCCTCTTTTAACTCCCAAAAGTTTGCAGCAGTGACCGAACGAGAAAATCAGCCCCAGTCCGATTTGAAATCGGAAAGCCTCAAACGGTCAATAGCGCCGCAGTCTTTAACCCAGTAGTAGTGGGGATTTCAGCTTTTATAGACTTCCATCCCGCCGCAGTTACCCCCGCTGTAACCCTAGATAATACTGTGATTATTGGGTGCGCGCTGAAATGAGGTTGTAGGGGCTGAAACCTTTGTCATGGGCGGATATTAGGGTGCGCGCCGGGTTTTCGCTCTGACCGAAAATGTGGGGTTTGTAAAGGCTGAAACGCTGGCTGGGTGGTGTTTTGGGACTGACCGAAACCCGCCTGCACATCTGGTCGTCCAATCGCCAGCCGAAATAACCCGATACTGCATTTATTGGTATACCCTTAGAGTTAGTGTGTCTAGGTTTCAAGTGGTCGGAGGTCGCTCGCCTCACAATAGCCTTTTGTTGCGGTCACTGCTGCATATAGATTCCAGCCGCTAAACCCTTGATTTTACGGTCACTGCTATACACATTAGGTCATACTAAGATTATTGTTATAGAGTTTTATCTATGGTGAAGGGCTTTATCATAGATGGATGATGTGTGGCGATTGTGTGTAAAGAGGGGTCTGAAGTTAAAAGATTGGGGTGTTAATGCCTCACTTTTTCCTATAAATATATATAGTTTTAAGAAAAAAGTGAGGCAAGACTGTATCAAATTATGATACAGAATGGCAATATTTGAGGAAGTTTTGGTGGGAGAAGTAGAACCACCCATCAGGCATCCAGACGCAATAATGAGATCCGCATTTGTAAATGTGGAGGGGGTCGTTGTCTTGTGGGTTATAGAAGTAGCCGCAGAGTTCGCTTGTCGGCACATAATCGCGATAGTCTCGTTTTGCATCCTCTGCCGCTTTTCTAACTGTTTCATCGTCCCAAAGTGGCAGATCCCTGTCGATTTGGAACATCCCAACAGACTCTTTGACTTCAACTTCAGTGGGTGTACGTCGCTCTAATTGCCGCATGAACGCTGACTTCCAAGGCGTAATAAGAGCATTGCGGTCAATTACGTGGTAGTTTATCTTTTCCCCTGTTTCCATTTTGGTCGTATGCCGCTTCAGCTCGATGCCAAACACCGCCAAAATGTCCTTAATCAAGCGGATAGACGAACCGCTTCCAATTTGCGATGTTGCAATGCGGTTGCCGAGATACATCCTAGCGTCGTTTCGATTAGCTAAAATATAGTCCCTTACCTGCGTCACTATTGGTGTATCGAAGCATAAATGCTTCTTCTCTAACGTAGCTACAACCAGCTCGTATATACCCGATCGCTTATAGAAGTCTAGCTCTAAGGCGCTAAAGTCAACGTCTGGAAGCCACGGCAACTCTTTCTCCAGCTCAATCAATAGCTTATTATGACAATTGATTCTAGTGTTATCCGAACGCATAAGTTGCCATAAGCGCCGTAGCTTAGCTTTACCACCCTCAAACAGGATACCCTTGACCGCAGCCTCTCGATGCTGTTGGCGCTCTGCTGGGGGTATATGGGCGATTAGCTCCTCAATGTCATGGCGTTGAATGCTCAGATACTCTTCACGGCTAAGACGCTGACCCCGATGTTGCTTAGTCTTAAGCTCCTCAAACTCTTCTCTATCCAGCAATGGCAGAGCTAGCACCTCTTTAACTGCCTCCTCCTTCAAAGCTTTCCGTGTCTCTTTCGCTGCCTCTCGAATGTAATCAGACTCTTTGACTAACTGCATCTGCTGCTCGTAGGCTATTTGCTCCTCTACACTCATCTCAGCAATTGCCTTCTTTGACAGATTGGCTTTGAATCCTTTTTCAAACCAGGTCTGCTCTACCCAAGCCTGACCCGTACGCTCCAACAGTGATTTAAACTCGCTGGCTAGATTCATGCGCTCAAAGTTATCTTGGCACACAAGTTCGGCATAGCACTTAATAAAAGGATCGTTACGCAGGTCGGCAATGATGGCGATCGCCTTACGTCCCCTCGCCACTGCCTCTTTAAGTTCAAGTAGCTCTAGGGCTGCATCGGCTTTATGAAACATGTCTCGGAGCAATAAGTCGGATTCCGTATATTGGTAGCGACGGCTAACAACAAACGGCTCAGTCCATATGTGCCAATCCATAGCCGGACGATATCTGGCAGTTTGCTGTTGGATAGTGCGCGGATTGAAGCTCTCACCGCTATAAAACCCGTAGCCTTTCTCAAAATCGCCCGTAGTGATACTAACGCCAGATTGTAGCGAAGGAGATGCCATAATGACACGCAGCTTGGGGTTATTGCGTAGAAAGCTCTTATTGTCGCGGTTAAACGCCTTAACAGCATCCGTATCGGCGGTTTTTGACGTGATCAGCAATATAGTATCTTTAGGAACACCCCGCTCAATCAGTCTGGCGTGGCGCTCGGTCACTGTACGGCAGGAATCCGACATAAATAGTAAGCGTTTACCTGCAATAACTTCCTCATCAAACTGGTTGATTAGAAGGTTGCGGTCGCGCTCATTTGTACTTATATGAAAAGTCCGCTGTTGCCCCGGATGAGTGTTATTTGCCAAAAACACATCTTTGCGCTCTAAACCCATTACCTCCATAAAGAACTTGATGACTGGCGTATTGATGTGAGCGTCGAGGACGATCACCTGACCCCCAGTCTGCATCGTCTTTATTAACTTTTCCCGCAACGCCGCAATAATTTGCGACCGAGTTTTAGCCATAGTGTCAGCGGTGAAGAGGTCGATCAGCACTTGCACCACCTCGTCAACAATCAAGATATGCGGTGTTGCTTTAGCGCGATGGACTGAGTTGATGCAATAAGCTACATTGCTTACATCTTCTTTCCACTCAGACTTATCATTCTTAGCTGTCAAACCGTATTTAGCTGCCGAATCTCGCTCTAGGGATATGCGAGGAAGTATAGCCTCAACACGTAAGCTGCGGTTGTTAGCTCTAGCTTCTTTGACTCGGTTTTCAGCGACCACGGACTTACCAACACCTACAGCACCAGCGACAGCACAGAGGGCTACCTTTTTCGGCAAGCTAAAGTCAGTTGGGAAGTATCGCTCGTGACAAACAAAGTCTGGCTCCCACGGCAACCCTTGCCACTTCGATGGCTGCTTAGGTGTATATCCTGCTGCCAGGGCGATAACCTGGATAGTTTTCCAAATTTCTTGTCGGCTACATCCGGCATGGCATATATAACCGCCCGTCTCATGATTGACGTGCAAAGAGTCGCCTGAGTGCTCGCCGTTAAGCGCATGAACGGGGCATCTAGCTGTTGCCCATCCCGGTCTACCGCTGTGGATGTAGTCCGGCAAGTATTGCGCCAATGCCCGCATATCATAGGGCTTAAACGAACTCGGATCGGGTATTGTTATCTCAGGCGAGGTTTTACGACTTCTGTTACGACTTTTAATCTTCTGCTGCCACCGAGCAGCGTCCCACCCCGGCAACACTCCATTAAACTCAGCTAAAGTGAAGCGATTAGTAGACTCTTCTACAATCTCAACCTGAGCCACATCCCTTATATCACTGTCCTCATAAGCGCGATAAGGAAACCCAGGTAGCCGCATAAGTCTAGCGGGGTTCCATAGGCTAGGGTCTGAGTTCATGCGCTGAATTAGCCGCTGCTGAAACACGATCCACTCTTCAACAGAGCAGGGGCTTTCCAATGTGAAATAGCAGTGCAGACTCTTCTTCGTCTTGACTACCATTGTGGCGCTGCGGCCAAGCTGCTTCTCAAGCTCTCTAAGCCGATTCCACTGCTCGGCAATAGCTATGTCATCTATCTCATAAAACAGCGCTCTACCGCCTGTAATATCGCTGTCTTGACCTTTTGCAAACTCAGCCGTATCCGTGTCCATCTGATTGACAACAACATAGGCGTTATACCCCTTGTCATAGTGGAAGGCAAATTTTCGCCTATCATCCACTAACCGATCGTCTTTGGTCTTTTGGATGCGTAACTCGGGGTGTCTGCCACCAAACAAGATGTAGCCTTGCTTTGGTAATGGCACAGCTTTACCCCCATTTGGTCTAAAAGCCATACCTTTTGCGATCAGGACATCCTCGGGTGTATTTTTAGGTAGTAGTAGACGGAGGCGCATAACGTCTACCGTGGCACAACCTAAGTTATAGGCGAATCGTGCAACCTGAGTGTAATCGACTAATGTTGTTGTGAGGTACATTAGACTGCACCTCCAACCAAAACGATCGCTCTCTTATTAAGCCATTTAATCCACTTTTCACAGTTGGAGCAGTTTAATGAATAAGCATGGGGCGGTTTACCAATCTTTACTGTTACGTCTTCGCATCCGCATCGCTGACAATAACCTATATGCCCCCGTAGTGCTTCTGCTGCATCCCCAGATAACACCACATCTACCAAATCGCCAACCGCAAACCACGCCTCACTTGCTGGGGTTGACATTGACGTGTTAATATAATTAATGAGAGAGAGTGAAGCCCCAGAATCGGCTACAATAGAAGTAGCGTATAGGTTTTGGTCGGTCATAGTAACTCCTTTTTGTTTGGTTGATTCGACATTGAATCACTTGGTGATTCGATAGTTGAACTCCTTGGTTAAACCAGCTCTCAACTTGATGCCTTTGGTCGGGGATTAGTTGAGAAAACGTCTTAAACACCCTTCTAGCTGCTAACTAGAGGGGTGTTTTGATTTATGCGCCTATCTGAGCCAAATAGCGATCGAGCGCCTCTCTTAGAATCTCAGATTTTTTCCTATTGGTAGAAACAGCTAACTTCTTCAATTGGCGATTAGTAGAAGTGGGTAATTTAAAACTGAGAAAATCTGATGTTTCCGATTCTTTGAGTCGCTTTCGCATCGTCTCTACCTCTTGTTCATATTTTATATAGTAACATTTTTGAAATTCCTGCGTAGCTTACATTTGACATTTTAAAACTAACAACAATCTGCACCCTAATATCCACATCCTAATAATAGGAATACAATAGGATAAACCTAAAACAAATCCGGTATTTGGGGTTGAGTTACTGTACCGACATAGGATTCATACAGCACTCTGACAGCGTGACCAGTCAAGGCAGCGATTGACACAGGACTCATGCCGGACTCTAGAGCATGGCTAATGAAGGTAGATCTTGTTAGGTATGGTCTACGATAGGGGATAGCAAGCTTGGCTAGCACGTTCCTCCAAGCCCGGTTAGCGAAGTTGTGTTCGTCGATTGGTAAGCCAGTAGGAGAAGGGAAGACAAGGCGATCGGGCATTGAGTCAGCAGTTATGCTCAACCGAAATTGTTGACCGTCTAGCAAACTTCGCAGCCTGTCATTGATAGGGATATAGCGATCGCGATTGGTCTTGGTGCCTTTTCTCTGTCCCTTGCTGATAGACTCCCCTATCCAGATAGCATCCTTGCTAACACTGCCCCATCTCAATGCTCTAGCCTCACCAGTACGACACCCGGTCAAGAACAAGAACTCCACGAATGGCGCATAGTGGCTGTAGTACCTGTCACACTTGAAAGCGTTGACGATCGCTATGATTTCATTCTTGGTGAAAGGGTTTGGTTTGCGTTTGGGTGGGACTCTGATGCGTTGTTGCAGAGTCTTCCAGGGATTGATGGGCTGTTTGCTCCAATTCCAGCAAGCTGCTAGTAGACCCAACCTTTCTTTATACACGCGATCGGACAAATCACCCCTAATGGTTTCAGCGAACGCTTTAGCAGTAGCGACACCAATTGTTTGTGCTTGCTTGCTGCCTACAGTATGTGCCTGGAGTTGATTCAATATGGCTCTATACTTGTCTAGTGTAGTGCTAGCTACCTCCCTAGCTTGGATGAATTGCTCAAATAGGTTTGCAACGCTAACGGGTGCTTTAGCCGTAGGACGGTACTTCTCTAGCGTGTGGTCACAGCTACCACTTAGCAGATCCACATCAATTTGACGGGCTATTAGTGAAGCTCTAATGCGGTTTTCTTTGGAGTCGTGTAAACCGACTGCTAGCGATCTCTGGGAGCCATTAACCCTGAAACGCAGACGCAGCCTACCTTCTACTGCTTCAACAGCGACAGTATTCTTTGCATTTTTCGTACTCATTTTCATACTCAAACTGATGAATACGATCGCTGAATGTTAAAATACCAAGTGGCATATAGGAATTTGAGACTAGCAGTCCAAAATCTAAAATTAGTACGGGGAATTAGCTCAGTTGGTAGAGCGCTGCGATCGCACCGCAGAGGTCAGGGGTTCGAGTCTCCTATTCTCCATCGCCTGTAACCCTTTCTATTAAAGGGTTTTGTAGTTTATCAGCCTAACTTTGTTTACGAGTTCATTCTCAATAAGCAACCCAAAAATGGGTACAGATCGAGATATCTAGAGCTGGAATTGAGATAGGATTGAGATAATTCAATCGGGGCTATTAAGCATATGGCAAGGGTTTCGGACGCTACGAAGAAACCAGATGAGATAAACTCAGGTTCTCGATCTTTATCTCAATTCGTATCTCAATCTCAACAAAAGAAGAAAGCAGCTAAGGGGACAGTCGTAGTTCAGATATTTAAGGAACGTCTGCGTTTAGTCTGGAGCTACGCCGGAAAGCGTTACTTTCTCTACTTGGGGCTACCCGATAGTAAGACGAATCGAATTGTAGCTGACCAAAAAGCTAGACAGATAGAAGGAGACATGGCTACGGGTAATTTTGACCCAACCCTGAAAAAGTATAAATTTGAAGCTGTTTCCAGACGAAGCCAGATATCAGCAGTTGCTCTGTTTGAACAGTTTACAGAGAGTAAAGCTAAGTATCTAGCAACTCCGACTCTAGCTAAATATGCCGCGATTGTCGGGTATTTCAAGCAGTGCTTTGGAGACAATCCAGCAAGTGCGATCGCAGAGGTTGATGCAGAAGCCTTTACCGATTGGTTGTTAACTCAGATTGAACCAATTACAGCAAAAGATAGATTAGCTCTAATTAAGGCTTGCTGGCGATGGGGAATCGAGCAAGACTTGGTTGAATCTAATCCTTGGAAAGAAATATCCAAGCGCATCAAGCCCGCACCAAAGCAACCGCCTAAGCCTTTCAGCCGTGAAGAGATGGGGGCGATCGTTCATGCTTTCAGAAGCGATCGCTACTACCATCACTATGCTGACTACGTAGAGTTTTTATTTGGAACAGGTTGCCGCACAGGTGAAGCAATTGGATTGAAATGGAAACACGTTAGTAATGATTGCTCAACCGTATGGATTGGCGAAAGCTTGAGTCGCAAGGTATGTATCAAAAGAAAGTGAATCAGGACGGTTCTCTGAAGGAGGAATACATTCAGCAGTTATATTCTTATGGATGGAATTGGTCTGACATTAATAATCGCGCTCAATCGTTTCAAGAAGAATACGCTTGCCTGAAGGCACTAGACGAAACCGAGCCGGAGCCTTGGGTAGAATATACTGCTGAAGATTTATTTTCCCAAGAGGAGAGAAAGAAATTTAACCCAGATGGCACGCTCAAGCCAGAATATATGGAGTATGCCCGCAACATTGGTCTCAGCGAGGGATACCTGGAACAATTGGAGTACAAAAAGAAACTAGACGTAGAGAACTTCAACCGGATGTCTGAGAATTGGGCTGCTCGTGGCATGAACTTTGGCGAGTACCAAATGCGATCGCGCTTCAGTGCGAGCGAGAGTTATGCACAGCGCCAAGAGCAGGTACGGCAAGATATTCGCAACGGTGAAGACCTTGATTCTCTACCA
>NZ_RSCK01000109.1:0-19007 GCF_003991895.1 Chroococcidiopsis cubana SAG 39.79 | reverse complement strand
TCCCTTCGCCCCCTAATCCCCACTCCCTTCGGTCGTGGGGTCCCCGAGTTCCCCCTTGTCCCCCTTGTCCCCCTTGTCTCTTCTCCTGCGGTTGTAAATACTCGCGCCAGCCAACGACTTCACCAACCACGATCGCAGCAGGAGAAAGGTTTAAGCCATCGGTTTGAGCTACAACTGTTTCGAGGGTGGCAGTCCAAACTTGCTGTTTTGCGGTTCCCGCCCAACGCACGATCGCAATTGGCGTGTGGGGCGATCGCCCATGTCTGACTAATTGTTTGACTATTTCTGATAACTGCTGTCCTCCCATCAGAAACACCAGGGTTCCGATTGATGCTAAACCTTCCCAGTTGACGAGTTCCGGTTCGTGGGCAGTTGTTATGGCAAAACAACGACTCATCACCGGATCGGTGAGGGGAATTCCTGCTAGGGTGGGTGCGGCTAAGGCTGAAGAAATTCCAGGTATAACCTCAAATGGGCAGCCTGCGGTAACTAATGCCTCAATTTCTGCTGCGGCTCGTCCAAAAATGAACGGATCGCCGCTTTTGAGCCGAACGATCTGTTGTCCTGTTTGGCAATACTCGACTAATAAGCGATCGATTTCTGCTTGAGGGGTGCTAGATTGTCCGCCGCGCTTACCGACATCGAGTTTGAGACAATTTGACGGCACTAGTTCTAACAATTGCGGATCGACTAAAGCATCGTAGATCAATACTTCTGCTTGACTCAACAGTTGCAGCGCCCTAACAGTTAGATAATCAATACTTCCTGGTCCCGCACCGACCAGGTAAACTTTACCCGTTGTGTTCATCATGCTTCATCATGCAACCCTCAGATTTTATGGTAATTGGTAATGGGTAATTGGTAATAGTGCATTAGTTGGCTCGCGCGATCGCTTGAATCACTTGCAAGCTTCCGCCTGCATGGAGAACGCGATTTTGCAACTCGAACCCCGCTTCTTCCAACAACTCAACTAAATCCCCGCGTAACAACTGCCAAGCTGTTTCTGTTTCAAATAAAAATAGAAAGAGATAGATTCCAGGTACGAATAACCAATTCGTCGGTGGGTGAAAATCAACCAAAGTGAAAATGCCTCCTGGCTTGAGGACGCGATGAACTTCGCTCAAAATCTGCCGCAATTCCTCCGCTGTCATTTCATGCATTGCCATGCTGCTATGAACTAGATCGAAACTGCGATCGCTAAAAGGCATCTTTTGGGCAAAAGCCTCTACATATTTGGCTTGCGGTACATTGTGTTGCGCTCGTTTCAAAGATAAAGGAGACGCATCTAATCCCGTCACCTCTTGAGAATATTTCACCAATAGTTCAGTTGCTTGACCGCTGCCGCAACAAAGATCCAAAACTTGAGTATTGGGCTGAATTGTTAAGTTTTGCAAAGCTAATTGGCGAAACTTTCCCTCTCCGCCGACGCTCAACGCCGCTAGTCGAGAAACTGTATCGTAAAACCATTGATAACGATAGCTCCATTCTCGTAATATTGTTGCCATGTTTCAATCCTCATAAATATTTGTTGACCGATATTCCGAATAAAGATGTATTGTTAAAAGATGTATTGTTAAAATCAGTAACAAAGCTGAAGAAATTGGGGTAACAAAACTGCTATGGGTCGAGTGGGAGTACTATTACTTAATCTAGGTGGACCGGATCGACTAGAGGATGTCAGACCATTTCTATTTAACTTGTTTGCCGACCCGGAAATCATTCGCCTGCCGTTTCCCTGGCTGCAAAAACCCCTGGCATGGTGGATTTCAACCGTACGCACGAAGCGATCGCAAGAAAACTATAAACAGATAGGTGGTAGTTCCCCCTTACGACGCATCACTGAAGCCCAAGCACAAGCGCTACAAGCACGACTAGAAGAAAAAGGGCAACCAACTCAAATGTATATTGGGATGCGTTACTGGCATCCATTCACCGAAGAAGCGATCGCCCGCATCAAACGCGATGGCATTGACCGTTTGGTGATTTTACCACTCTACCCGCAGTTTTCCATCAGCACCAGTGGTTCTAGCTTCCGCTTGCTGCAACAAATGTGGTTAGAAGACCCAAAATTAAACAGCATTGAATATACAGTCATCCCCTCTTGGTACAAGCAACCAGGCTATCTGCAAGCAATGGCGCAGTTAATTGCTCAAGAGTTAGAGGGGTTTTCCAACCCTGATGCAGTGCATGTCTTCTTTAGCGCTCACGGCGTGCCAAAAAGTTATGTTGAGGAAGCAGGCGACCCCTATCAGCAAGAAATTGAGGAATGTACGGCGCTGATAATGCAGACCCTCAACCGCCCCAATTCATACACCTTAGCTTATCAAAGTCGTGTTGGTCCTGTAGAATGGCTGCAACCATATACAGAAGATGCGATTCAAGAATTGGGTCAGCAAGGGGTGCAAGATATGGTTGTCGTACCGATCAGTTTTGTCTCCGAACACATAGAAACTCTGCAAGAAATTGACATGGAGTATAGAGAAGTTGCAGAGTCAGTAGGCATACATAACTTTCGTCGCGTCCCAGCGCTCAACACTCACACTCAGTTTATTGATGGGATGGCAGATTTAACCATCGAAGCCTTAAATTCTCCCAGCGTTAAACTGTCTCAAGTGTCGCAAATGAAAAAGCGGGTCAAAATGTACCCTCAAGAGCGCTGGCAGTGGGGCATGACGACCTCGGCAGAAATTTGGAATGGTAGAATTGCCATGCTCGGCTTTATCGCTCTGATTATCGAGCTAATCACTGGCAAAGGGCTATTGCACGCAGTCGGGATTTTATAAATCAGTTATCACTTAAGAGTGGTAATGGGTAATTGGTAATTGGTCTGTGTTTAATTGCAAATTGTGGATTGCGAATTCTCACTCGCGTCCACTCTAAATAGTGGCACATTCAAAGTTACGCGAAGTCACGCTCTCTGGTTTGATATGGGGCGACCCATTTGGTCTATCAAACCCATGAGCTACGATCCGACTAAGTTAAATCACTCAGAAATACTTTCTCTATTAGCTTCAGGTGTGCTGGAGTATTTTGGACGCATCAAAGCAGGAGAAAAAGATCCATTTCCCTATCCCGATCCTTTAATTAGGGGATTTAATCAACTGAGTATTGCCTGTGCTTTGCAAAATGTAGAACGCTCTAAAAGACCCAAAGGCGTTGTAGAGTTTGTAGAGACATGGGGAAAATTGCCATTAACCAAGTGGGCGTTAAAGTTGGAGGTAGCAGACTATGATTTTGCTGCGGATGACTGTTTGATTAAGCCAGACTTGAGTAAACCAACGCAGTTGTGCAAAGATTTGGCGCGGGGATTGCGGTTGGTGTCTTAATGCGATCGCCTAACTTTAATTAAAACTTAAATCTCGTCTAAATTTACATCAAAAGTTTGTTCTGCTACGGTTACGCTGTCACCCGATCTTAACTTGCGTCCGCGTCTAGTCTCCAGTATGCCATTAACGAGAACCTCACCTCCCTGAATTATTAGTTTGGCTTGTCCGCCTGTTGCTGCTATGCCAATTAATTTTAAAAATTGATCGAGTTTAATTGTATTATCACTGTTACTAATCATGAAAAATCTCAAACTCAACTTTTACGAGCAAAAACAAACAAGCTATTAACATCATGCCCAAATCCTTGCTCCGTTGACAAGGCATGGATCTCTGCCATGTATTCTGCTTTAAGCTGCGCTAATTTGTCTGGTGATAGTTGATACACCTGGTAGCCGTAAACATTATTAGCATGTGCGTTCCATGCTGTTTCTGCATCTTTGAAGTAGAAACCGAATTGTTGAGTTACAACTTCAATATTTTGAAAACCAGTCTGTTGAAGTAAAGCTTGGCACTTTTCAGGAGTACCTAGTAGTTCGTTGGGATTGTTAATTGTAATTCCAAATTGTTGTGCTTTCTCTCTAAATAAAATAGATGCAGTATGAGCTGTTTCAGCAAAACAGGAAAAAGCTACTATTCCACTTGTGTTTAAAAAACGATACCACTGACGCAGGGAAGAAAAAACATGTGTGAGATAGGCGATCGCAGCGGAACAAAAAATCACATCAAAGCTGTTATCATCAAAATGTAAATCGTCCGCGTCCGCTTCAATCAATTCAATATTTTGTAATTTTTCTAACTCAACTTTGTGCCGTGCTTGTGCTAGCATTCCCGTGGAAATATCTACTCCCAATACATAACCTGCATCTCCTACGATTTTTGCTGCCGCGATCGCCACGATTCCCGTACCAGTCGCCACATCCAAAACTTTTTGTCCTAACTTGAGTTGAGCTAATTCTATTAAAGGTTTGGCAAAACGATAGCGAAACTCGTTGTCATAATTAGTTCTAGAATTAAAATCTGTAATAATTTGCTGCTTGTATTCATTCATACGAGTTGTCATTAGTATTTTCCCTACTCCTGTACGGGCAGGTTTAACTGCTGAATATTTTGTTCTATTGTAGCTAGGCTCGCTAAACCTGCCCGTACAACTCCCTACTTCCTAATATTTATCCGAAATTACCACAATGACATTTGTATAGGTGATTGACAAGAATTTGAGCAGAGGCGATCGCAAGGATAATTAAAATGCCGACGAAAAAATCAAATTTGCTCCCTGCTGTTGTAGCTATCGGGATTGTCGCAGGAGGTGCAGCGGCTTATTGGTATTTTAAAGGGAATTTTGGTAGTGGCGCGAGTCCTTTGGCAAGTGCTAAAGTCGTACCAGATGAAGCATTGATGGCAGCTTTTATTTCAACCGATTCTAGTGCTTTGGCGCAGTTACAGAGGTTTGGCACTCCTGAAGCCGAAAAGTTAGTTGAGAAAAGCCTGCAAGACTTCGATCGCCAAGTATTAACAAAATCTAATATTAATTACGAACAAGATATCAAACCCTGGTTGGGTAGCGTTGCAATTGCCGTACTACCACCTGGTTCTGCTAAGCAAGTACAAGCAACAACATTATCGCCTCAATCGAATATTTTACTGGTACTAGGAATTAAAAATGGGTTGAGTGCCTGGAACTTTAGCAAGAAACTAAAAGCCGATAAAACAGTTACGAGTCAAGAATTCGATTACAAAGGACAAAAAATTACTGAATCAACCAGTCAAGGCGCACCAATTTACAGTAGCATCCTCGATAGTCGTGTTGTTCTCGCTCCAACCAAACAAGCAGTAGAACAAGCGATCGATACTTATAAAGGAGAACCTTCGTTTGCTGCCAAAGCAGATATAGACAGCACTTTTGCCCAAAGCTTACAACTCAAAAACCCGATCGCGCAAATTTATTTACCCGATTATGCAGGTGCAGTCCAACAATTGACGGCTGCTAATCCGGCTGGATTACCTCCACAAACTTTAGCACAGTTGCAATCGGTCAAAGCCGTAGTTGCAGGTGTGGGTGTAGATGACATGGGAATACGGATGAAAGCGATCGCGCAGCTAAATTCTAATGCCATCAACATACAATATCAAAACTCTCCTGGGAAGGTTGTCACTCGATTCCCCGTCGATACGCTGGCTTTGTTGACCGGTGCGGGAATCAGTCGCACCTGGGCGGCGTTTGTTGACCAAACTAGAGATTTACCGGAAGTCAAGCAAGGATTGGACTCTGCTCGGCGATCGTTCAAAACAAGTTACAATCTCGATCTAGACCGAGATGTTTTTGGCTGGATGGATGGAGAATTTGCCATTGGTGCAATTCCATCCAGTCAGGGGATGCTAGGTTCCTTGGGATTTGGCGGCGCACTAATGTTTCAAACCAGCGATCGCGCTACGGCTGAATCGACTCTCGGTAAACTGGATGCGATCGCTAAAAGTAACTTTTTAGCTGTCGTTCCCAGAGATATTAATGGTAAAAGCATTACTGAATGGCAAGTTCCCGCCCAAGGTGCGATTGTCGGTCACGGCTGGTTAGACCGAGATACAATGTTTATCGCTGTAGGCGAACCGATTGTAGAGGCGATCGCCAAGCCTTCTGGTAAGTCTCTTGACAGTAGCGAAGTTTTCAAAGCCGCAACTGGTTCTTTAATACAACCTAATGCAGGTTACTTCTACTTAGATATGGATAAAACCATGTCGTTACTTGCTAGTAAACCCTTAAGCACTGCGATCGATCCAGAAGCTACTGCCATTATCAACTCTATTCGCGGCATCGGCATCACCGCCAGCAACCCCGACAAAACCACGAGTCAAATGGAGTTACTCATCGCACTCAAACAGAGAAAATAGTGAACAGTTATTAGTTGTTAGTGACTAGTGACTGGTGACTAGATGAAGAATTCCGCCACTCGCTACTAGCCACTAGCCACTCACCACAATAAATTAACTCTTCTTACAGTAGGAAGCGGGTTTGCAGATGCTTAGTTAAAATGCAGGTAGTTCCATGCTATCTACCACTTTTATACCTGTTCCCGATCGCATTAAGACTCTATTATGAACGCAGGACTTCTAAATAGAATCCCTCTGCTACCTGTTGTTGCCCTCTGGCTAGCATACGCACTATTGGGATGGTATCTCTCTGCCTACCATATCTTTTGGTTTGTTGGAGCCTGCATAGCAGCTGTAGGATTAGCTTTATCTTGGAAGAGTATTGCTGCTTTAGAGCAAATTATGAAATTTGCTTCCCAAGGATTTCTATTGATTGTAGCAATGCTTTTGGTGTGCGTGTTGATTGCTTTGGCTGCGGCGCGATCGATTTTAATTCCGATTATTGTCATGCCTTTAGCTATCACATTCTTGGCAAATGTAGAAATGCGATTTGCTGGTTTTAGTCGATTCAATACTTTTTTATTTTTAGCAGTTGTAGCAGGTTTTGGCTTGGGTTTTGGCGAAATTATCGATCTTTTGTTCTTAGCATCCAATCACAAATATTAGTAGGGGCGGGTTTAGACAACAAATTTTCCTGACACGAATAGCTATCAGGTAAAACCCGCCCGTACAATCCCTGCCAAGGAACACGCACAACTGCATGAGTTGAGTATTTTGTCAATATTTTTTTAAAATAATCCGTAAAACCGCGATCGCGGCTGGTAGAGATCGGTATATCGCGTTGATTTTCCATAGGAAATTTATGCAACTATGCCGTTCCATTATCAGCTATACGATTATTGGTTGCGTTCTACGGGGATTTGGGTTTCTCCGTTACTAACGCTAAATGTAGATTGGTTGAATGAGTCAGAAATATCGGCGATCGCCCAAATTCACGCTCTAGAACGAGTTGAATTTGGAATTAAAATGAGTTGGGAATATCGTAAAAAACTAGACTCAGACTATATGTCTTGGTGTGTCGATACCAAGCATCCCAATGTTGTATTTACAGATAAAAGTATCTCCCACAATAGCGCGCCTAGTATATTTAGTTATCAAATGCGAGATCCCAATCGACTAGTTATGTCGGTTGGGAAATATGAAGAAACCATCGTATTAGAAAGCTATAACAAACGTTTGCGCGAACATAGGTATGAGGGTAAGCTGATGAGACGGCTGTGGGAAACAAAAGTTGATGCGACAATTGCTCCATTGGCGATGGTTTCATAACTTCAGATCGCGTTCTACCTGCTCTAAAACTAGATCGACCGAAACAGTAGATTTTGTTTTTCCCCTTTGCCTCCAGCTATTTAGGCAACAAAGCCGCTCGATCCATCAATTTCAGTTGTTCTTGTCGATCCTCTACTCCTTGTTGGTATTCCAAAAGTGTAAATGTATCTACTTGAATTGCTTCATTACGAGCAATTTCTGCCGCACGAATTAGCTCAGCCTCTTCTAGAGTAATTATCTCAGCCTCACGTGCTGCTGTAACTAGCTGCTCCGGTTTTCCTGACGGCAGCTGACCTTCACGACTGGCAGCTTTGATAGTTTTGAATACTGGTTCGGCTTGGGATGACAGGAGAAAAGCATTTTCCAAGCGTCCCAAGGCTTCATTTGGATCTACAGGAACATAAATACCTGCGGTGAGGCGATCGCGTTGCTGTCCTGGTGTTTGAAGGTTACGAGCAATTTCACTGCCAAGTCGGTCAGATGGTAAAGAACCGATCGCATTGAGTCGCCACCACCAAGTCACGGGTTTTCGGAATAAACTACCGAGAATTGGTATGGGTAGGTTACTGAAAATTCCCTCAAATCCAAGCTGAATTTGAGCTAAGGCATATTCTACTGCCCAGCGGATAAAGGGTAAATCTTCCTTGCAACCTTCTGCCTCAAATCGGCGCAGAGTAGCTGTTGCCAAATACATCCAAGAAAGAATATCAGCAAATCGTCCAGTTAGTTTTTCTCGCCGCTTTAACGTGCCACCAAAACAGAAGAGAACTAAATCGGTCAGCCAAGCAAAAGTCGCGGCTGCCCATTCGAGTTTGCGGTAGTATTTAGCAGTAGCTCCAGTTACAGGCGGACGGGCGAGATAGCCACGAGACAGACTCAGCAGTAAGGCACGGCAACCATTACGCATCATGAAACCAACGTGATGCCAAAAGGCGCGATCGAAAGCCGAGACATCCGACTGTTTGAGGGCAATAACTTCTGCAAATACGTAGGGATGACAGCGGATCGCTCCTTGACCGAAGATCATCATCGTGCGAGTGAGAATATTCGCGCCTTCAACCGTAATCGAAATCGGAGTAGCAATGTAGATATTTGCGAGTAGGTTTCTGGGACCGCGACAGATACCAGAGCCACCGAGAATATCCATCCCGTCATTGATAATTTGACGCGAGAGTTCCGTCAGGTTGTACTTAGCGATCGCCGAAATGACAGCAGGTTGCTCGCCGCGATCGACTGCGCCACAAGTATAAGCCCGAGCGGCATCCATCAAATATGTCAGTCCCCCAATCCGAGCTAGGGGTTCCTCAATTCCTTCAAACCGACCGATTGGCAAACCAAACTGCTGTCGCACTGTTGCGTGAGCGCCCGTCACTCGCGCTACGAGTTTGGCAACTCCGGTACAGGTAGCAGGAAAGCTGATGCCCCGACCCGCAGCCAGGCTCTGCATCAACATTTTCCAACCCTGACCCACCTGTTCGACACCACCGATAACTTGGTCGATGGAGATGATGACATCATGCCCTTCAACCGGAGAATTGTAAAACGGAACTCCCATCGGATCGTGTCGCCGTCCTAAAACCACACCAGGTGTATCCGCGGGAATTAAAGCGCAAGTAATGCCTACATCCTCTCCTTTTCCCAGCAAATTTTCTGGATCGCGAAGGCGAAACGCCAGACCGATTAAAGTGGCGATCGCGCCCAGGGTAATGTAGCGTTTGCGGAAATTCAAGCGCAGATATAGTTTTCCATCTTCAGCTGGAAACACGACCCCTTCAGAAGTAATGCTACCCGCATCTGAGCCAGCCTGGGGTTCGGTCAGGGCAAAACAGGGAATTTCATCTCCCTTGGCTAGTCGGGGCAGATAATAGTCTTTCTGAGCTGGAGTACCATATCGCAGCAATAGCTTAGCGGGTCCGAGGGAGTTCGTCACTCCCACTGTCGCCGTGTGGGTGAACGATCGCGATGCCAACTTCATCATCACGGCGCTGTAGGCAAAGTTAGAAAAGCCCAAACCGCCATACTCTTTGGGAATCATCATGCCGAAGAAGCCTTCGTGTCTGAGATATGCCCAGACTTCCGGTGGTAAGTCTTTGCGACGGTAAATTTCCCAATCGCTGACCATGCGGCAAACTTGTTCTACTGGTCCGTCAAGAAATGCTTGGAGTTCTGGCGTGACTTGAGGATAGGGTTCGCTGTTAATTCTGCGAAAATTGGGTTGACCGGAAAAGAACTCACCATCTACCCAAACAGTTCCTGCCTCGATCGCTGCTTGTTCAGTTGCAGAGATGTTTGGTAAGAGATTGAAAGCTTTAATGGCGGAAACGATCAAAGATGTGACAAGCGATCGCCGTAATATGGGTAAATTTAAGATTGCTGCCACCACACCAAACAGCGACCACACCCAAATTGGCGGATTCCACGCTGATAGTACCAGGACAAAATACAGCGACCACAGCCACAAAGGAACGCCAATGTAACCCAGTGCTAAAAATAGGAAAATTAGCGCGGGAATGACAAAGACTGGATCGAGCAGGTTCATCATCATAATTCGTAATTCGTAATTCGTAATTAAAAGTGGGTTGAAGAATCTGACCTCTCAGGTCGTCCAGATTCAGGAGGTTGCCAAATTCTCAAACACTGCCGCTGCTCCCATCCCACCACCAACACACATCGTCACCAGACCGTAACGAATATTACGCCGTTTCATTTCGTGCAGCAGGGTGGCTGTCAGCTTCGCACCCGTGCAACCTAGAGGATGACCGAGGGCGATCGCGCCGCCGTTGACATTGACAATCTCCTCATTCAAACCGAGCTTGCTAATTACCGCTAAGCTTTGCGCGGCAAAGGCTTCATTTAACTCGATTAACCCGATATCTTCCAAGCTTAAACCCACTTGCTTCAGCACCTTTGGTACAGCCTCAACTGGTCCAATCCCCATAATTTCTGGGGGAACTCCGGCGACTGCAAACCCTAACATCCGTCCTAGAGGTTTTACACCGAGTTTGTTGACCCAGCGCTGACTCATTAACACCGTCGCTGCTGCTCCATCCGAAGTTTGGGATGAGTTCCCAGCTGTAACCGCTCCACCTTGGCGAAAAACAGGTTGCAATCGCGCCAATGCTTCCAGACTGGTATCGGCGCGAGGACCTTCATCAAGCTGAAAAACTTGCTCCACAACCTGCGGCTTGCCATCAATATAGAGAGTTTCGCGCACCGGAAGCGGGATAATTTCTTCAGCAAAACGACCTTGCCTAATTGCAACTAAAGCTTTCTGATGCGATCGCAGCGCAAAAACATCTTGTTCCTGGCGAGAAACTCCGTACTGCTGGGCTACGTTCTCAGCCGTAATCCCCATCGTACAGTAGGCTTGTGGAGTCTCCGCCAAGACTTCTGGGTTGGGAGCTAGATAGTGTCCCCCCATCGGAATCAAACTCATCGATTCGGCTCCACCCGCCACCATAATTTCCGCTTGTCCCGTGGCGATCGCTTGAGCTGCCATCGCGATCGTCTGGAGTCCAGAAGCACAAAAACGGTTGACGGTACAACCTGCCACTGAATCGGGCAAACCCGCCCGCTGAGCAATAACTCGTCCCAAATTAAATCCCTGTTCCGCTTCTGGAAACGCACAGCCGATAATGATATCGTCAATATATTCTGGTGCAAGTCCTTCGACGCGAGCGATCGCGCCTTTGACTGCCACCGCGCCCATGTCATCGGGGCGAACGTGGCGTAACGTACCGCGTGGCGCTTTTCCCACCGCAGTCCGAACGCTGCTAACAATATAGGCTTCTTTCATAGTTGGTAGTTGGTAGTTGGTAGTTGGTAATGGGTAATAGGTAATGGGTAGTTGATAAGAAAGTGGTGCGTGAAGAAGGGGTGTAGGGTGTGGGGTGTAAGGTGTAGGGTGTGAATGCGTGAATTTTGAATTCTCCCTTGTCCCCCTTATCTCCCTTGTCCTCAATTCCGTAGCGGCTTTTTATGCTTCAACGTGTGAGCAATCCGCTCTTGGGTTTTGGGCTGGCTGAGTAGTAGGGGTAAAAATGCTTCCCGTTCTAATTGCAGTAAGTAGTTTTCATCAACTAAAGCAGGTGCGGAAAGTTCCCCGCCAGCCATGACGTAGGCTAAACGGTTGGCTAAATAGCGATCGTATTCGCTGATGAAGCCGCCTCGGTAAAGGGTATCGGCAGCATAATCTAACATTGCTCTCCCCGGACGACCTAGCACCATAATGGCGTTGCGTTCGGGGGGTGAGGCGTAACCTGCGCGATCGCTACATAAGACTTCTTCTTTGGCAACTTCTAAACGGCGATCGCCATTCATTAAAATTCTGGCTGTCGGTGGTAAAAATCCTAGTTCTTGGGCTTCCGCAGCACTATTGGAGACTTTCGCCATGCCAATTGTTTCAAACACTCGCCGCAGGAATGGTTGGATGTGATGGGGTGCTTCTGTGGCAGCGCGATCGGCTGCCCATGTCACCGATCGCATAATGCCACCAGCCCCAGGAATTAAACCTACACTCAGTTCCACCAAGCCAATATAAGTTTCTGCTGCTGCCACGACTTGCGGACACGCCATGACTAACTCGCAGCCACCACCCAACACGCGCCCCTGAATTGCTGCAACAATTGGTTTGGGGAAGTAATGAATTCGTTGTAGCAGAGTTTGAAATTTGACAATCAGATCGGCGATCGCCCCTAATCCCGACTGCGCCATCATTGCCATTTCCGCCAGATTTGCCCCACCTGAGAAATGAGCGCTGCTGTTGCCAATGACCAATCCTCGATAATCGTTCTCTAGCAGATCCAACACCTCAGTCAAACCGTCAACCACTTGCAAACTCAAAGTATTACCCTTCGAGCGAAACTCATACAAAACCACCCCATCGCCCATGTCTAGCAATGCTGCTTCGGGATTTTGCCATATTAGCGGGAGTCGGGAGTCGAAAATCAAATTTTCACTTTTGACTTTTGACTTTTGACTTTTGACTTCTGCCCATTCCGGCACGGTCATTCCCGCAGCTTTCATATCTGCCAGCACGGTTTCAAATCCCAATACATCCCAAATTTCAAAAGGACCGAGTTCCCAGCCAAAGCCCCATCGCATTGCTTTGTCAACGTCGGTAGGACTGTCGGCAATTTCGGGAATGCGGCAGGCAGCATAACTTAATGTTTTAAGGATAGACTCGCGGAAGAAAGCACCCGCACGACTGCGATCGCGATACAATGCCCGCAGGCGATCGCCTAAATCGGGAATCTTACCAATTGCCTCAATATCACCCAAATTTAGAGGTTTAGCTGGTTCGTAAGCGAGTGTTTCTGGATTTAATGACAGAATTTGTCGGTCTTGCTTTTTGTAAAAGCCTTGACCCGTTTTCGCTCCTAGCGTCCCCGTCTCTACGAGTTTGCGTAATAGTTCCGGCACGCGGAAGACTTCTCTGCTTTCATCATGGGGAATAGCTGGATAGAGATTGCTGGCGACATACATCAACGTATCTAGTCCGACTAAATCCGCCGTGCGGAATGTGGCTGATTTTGGTCTACCTGCAATTGTTCCCGTTAGAGTATCGATTTCCTCAATCGTGTATCCCTGCGTTAACGCCTGCAAACCGAGCATGGTGACATACATCCCAATTCGGTTAGCAATAAAGTTAGGAGTATCCTTTGCGACTACGACCCCTTTACCTAAATGTAGCTCTCCGAACCACTTCATTCTTTCTAGTACTTGCGGATCGGTATCAGCTGTCGGAATGATTTCGAGTAATTTGAGATAGCGGGGCGGATTGAAAAAATGAGTTCCCAAAAACCTTTGACGAAAGGATTCAGAACGTCCTTGGGCGATCGCGTCGATTGGTAAACCGCTCGTATTGGTGGATACGACTGTATCCGAGCGAATTACGCTCTCTAGGCGTTCCATCAGCTTTTGCTTAATATCTAGATTTTCTACCACTGCTTCAATGACCCAATCGACAGCGGCAACTGAGTCAAAATGCTCGTCAAAATTTCCCACAATGACGCGACGGGCTGTCTTTTCTGTAAAAAATATAGGTGGAGATAGCTTTAGGGCTTTTTTAAATGATGTTTCAACTAATTCGTTTTTATTGCTCCCCTTGCCAGGAATATCTAATAAATATACGGTTAAACCTGCATTGGCGAGGTGAGCGGCAATCTGGCTTCCCATCACTCCCGCACCAAGAACGGCGGCGGTTCGGAACGGCTTAAACATAGTTTTAAAACCTCAGTTATCAGTTATCAGTGGTAATTGGTCGTTGGTAATTGGTAATTGGTTGACGGTAAACGCTGCACTACACTCCGTGAAGACAGTTGACGGTAAACGCGCTCTGCTACACTGCGTGATGGTCACTGGTCACTGCTCCCTACTCCCTACTCCCTGGCTTAAGGATTGAGCATATGCAGGACAGGTAGACGCAGCGGGTACGGGGGGACATAGGTTGAGTTGTTCGTGACGCTGTGTCTCTCGTCGTTTGGAATCTTCTTGACCATATAAAGTATTAATTTCTTGAGCAAACATTTCAGCGATCCTGGCGCGTTTTACTTCTCCACTGGGGGTCAGCATTCCGTTCTCGACGCTGAGTGTAGCGTTGATGAGCTGAAAGCGTTTAACTAAAGACCAGTAAGGCAAATGGCAGTTAGCTTCATCTACTAAAGCCTGGTAAAGGGCGAGAATACAAGGATGGTTCAATAATTCTGCATCTGGTAGGTCGAGTTCCAAGAGTTGAGCTTGTTGGCGCAGGTTATTGAAATCGGGAAAAATTAGCATCGCACAGAATTTACGTTCTGCCCCCACTGCAACGGCTTTTGCTACCAGAGGAGATTGTTCTAACTTGTGTTCTAATGGCTGTGGCGTGACGTATTTACCTGTTGAAAGCTTGAAGTGACTTTTCTTTAATCCAACGATTTTCAGAAAACCATCGGCAGTAAACTCTCCTATGTCGCCTGTATGAAACCAACCCTCAGAGTCGATCGCCTGCTGGGTAGCTTCGGGGTTTTTATAGTAGCCTTGCGTCACGTAAGGTCCCCTGACTAAAATTTCACCATCAGAGGCGATCGCGATTTCTATTCCAGGCAAAGGCACTCCTACTGTTCCAGCTCGGTTGAAGCTACCCCGATTGCAGGCAACTGCCGAACTCGACTCTGTCAAACCATAGCCTTGTAGAATCGTGACTCTAGCAGCGGCAAACAGGTTAGCAATCTCGGCTTTCAAAGCTGCACCACCGCAGATCGCGTATTTGAGATGACCGCCAAACACCGAGCGCCATCTAGAAAACACTAACCGATCTGCTAGTTTCAGCATCCAGTCGTATTTGCCGCTCGGTGACCGTCCCAGTTCGTACTGTTGAGCAAGGGCGATCGCCCAATCGACGAGACGTTGAGTTTGTTCTGTTTGTAACGATTTCCAAGCAGTGAGAGAGGCTTGCCAATGCGGTAACTTGAATTGAGTTGGAGGCAACCATCGCAGAGAGGATAAACGGAATTTTTGCTGGGGAGTTTCTTGTTTCTTCTGAAACATCTGCGCGGCGAAAGTCCGAAAGCGGGGCAGCAAGTCGTATTTGACACTCTTCGCTGTCTCTGGTTGTGGAGTCTGACTACCTGTTTCTAAAATTCGCTGATAAATTTTTTCCAGCAACAGAGGCACGGTAGCAAAGATCGTTGGTTGTACCTCTTTAAGATGTTTCATCACTCGGTTAGGAGTAGTGAAGTAAACGCTATGCCCGTAATTCATGTGACCGTAGAAAAAGACACGGGCAAAAACATGAGTTAAGGGTAAAAATGAAAGTACGACCTCCTTTGCACCCAGTTCTAAATCGGGAATTCCACTAAACATTGCTAGGGCATTAGCAGAAAGATTTTCGTGAGTCAGCATCACTCCTTGAGGCTTACCAGTGGCTCCAGGGATATAAATGATGGTGGCTAAGTCGTTGGCTGTTAGCGATGCGCGTAGCTGTTGTTGCCTCTCATCTGACATCTGAGCTTGTCCTCGCTGCCGTATCTCTGCTAGAGAAAAGATTTGAAGCGATTGAGGGTGCTTGGATTGTCCTTGCCAATCGAGGGGAACATCGGCGACGATCGCGATTTGTAGATCGGGCGTGCTGCTTAAGTAAGGTATGATGTGGTCGAGTAAGTCGAGGTTAGAAACAATTAGTCCTTTGGCTTCGCTGTGTTGCGTAATAAAAACAATATTTTCCAGCGTTTGGGTGAGATCGATCGGTACGTCAATCAGTTGAGCTAGCAAGCAGCCCATGTCAACTATGCAAAAGTTAACATCGCTCTGCATCAGGAGGGCAACGCGATCGCCCTTCTCTAACCCTAAGTTCGACAAACCGAGTGCTACTTCTTCAGCCGCAGTCCGAAAGGCTCGCTCGGATAAGGACTGCCAACCTTGTTCCGTCCACCAATTTAAAGCATGGAAATTGGGAGCGCGATCGCAGGCTTCATCTAATAATGAAGGCAATGTGCGTCCCAACAACACATTCCCAGAGTTGGGAGGAGCTGTGTAAATTTTGTTAGACCACAACATTTTCGCCAAGAAGAGCTGAAATCTCTTCCCCTCGATAAAGTTTTTCTGTTTTTTTTATGAATTAGCTTTTACAGTAAGATGGGCATCGCCCACCCTACACTTACTGAAACTCACTGCTGCGATCGCAAATAATATTTGCGATCGAGTAGCCGATAGTTTTTGATTTAGTTTTGTTTTTAGAAAATAGAGCCAGATGCAGTGTTTGTTTTGGATGCTAGCTTCTCACACCTGAGTTAAATATTCCCCTGTTTCTCCTTTTCAATTAATCTGAATCAGCCGCAACATACCTAACTGAAGATGTTAGACTGCCATATCTAACCCTTCAGGGATCGAACGATATGCTACAAGAATTGCCTCGATCTCAGTTTAGCTTATCGCTTAACAAAGTTGCTATTTTATCTATCTTTAGTAACAAATCAAGCTAAGCAACAGGAATTTTTGCTTACTAACCACTTAGTTGCTAGCCTCTGAATTCACTATAAGAGAGTCAAACACATACTTCACTATCCGTTGTTAATTTATAGCAATAAAGAAAATTTTGGTAACATTATTTAATTCTTCCAGACACCACTCTCATACCTTATGCTGCTTGACTGTCATCAATTTCCTGCAAATGCTGCTCCAACCAGTTACCAATGTCTACAAGTACTTCTTGATAATTCGTATCGGCATAAAGATCGTGATAACTGCCAGGATACTCGTAGCATTTCTTGTCGGGATAAGTGACCCGTTCGCAGAACAGCCAACTACTTTCAGGATGAGTCACTTGGTCTGCACTGCCATGTAGCAGCAGTAAAGGAATTTGCAGCTCAGAGGCATGATTTTCAATCCAATCCACGGCAGCAAAGAATTCTGTTGCAAGTCTGGCACTACCGTATTCGTGACGTAAGGGGTCTTGACTATAAGCAGAAATAACATTCGGATTGCGCGAACTAGCATGATGATTCAAGCCAACCTTAAGACTCAAGCGTGGATAGACGCGGGAAAAGACTCGCCCGATCGCTAGTTTGAGGCGCGAAACTCCAACTTTCCCCAAGGCTGGTGCAGTGACGATCGCACCCCGCAATCCCTGCGGCGATCGCAAAGCATAATCCAAAACAATCGCACCTCCTAAACTATGTCCCCAGACAAAACAAGGGCAATTCGGTTCTTGCTGCCAAATTTGCTGCAAAAAGGCGCTTAAATCTTCTCGAAATTCAGTCCATCTATTAATATGTCCCCTTTGTCCTGGCGAGTGTCCGTGACCTCGTAAATCAAAAGCATAGACTGCATAACCTAGAGACACTAAGTACTCTACAGCAGGTAGAAACAGACCGCTATGCGCTCCCAAACCATGTACGATCGCGACCACAGCCCGCGATCGCTCTTGGGGATGCCAGCTTTGGTAATAAAGGCTTAATCCACCAGCGCCCTTGAAGGTTCCTGCAATGTTTTTCATCCTGATTCTCCCCAAATGTTTTTTGACAACAGGGTGAACTCAGAAGTCAGAAATTACCATGCATCCACTTCAATTGTATACAACTGACGAAGAAGACTGAATGCCTCATTTGAGCTGAGCGATCGCGGTTTCAATACGGTTGAGAGCTATGAGAATATTTGCCAATGAGTTAGCGTAGGATAACCTTAAATATCCCTCACCAAATCTGCCAAAAGCAGAACCAGAAAGTACGGCAACTCCGGCTTCTGCTAGTAAGTAATCTGCCAATGCATCACAACTAAGGGGAAGTTGTTTGACATTAGGAAATACATAGAATGCTCCTGTAGGTTTAACGCACTCAATACCCGCGATCGCATTCAAACCATCGACAATAAAATCTCTTCGCTGTCTGAATTCGTCCACCATTTGTTCCACAAACTCTTGCGTTCCTGTCAGTGCTTCAATCCCAGCAATTTGAGTAAACGAACAGGTGCAGGAATTAGAATTGATCGTCAATTGCTCCAGCTTTTGAGCTAATAGTTGGGGAGCCACACCATAACCCAAGCGCCACCCTGTCATCGCGTAAGTCTTAGAGTAACCATCTAGCAGAATCGTCCGCTCTTTCATTCCAGGCAAACTCATAATGCTGTGGTGTGTTTGTTCGTAAAGGATGCGCGAGTAGATTTCGTCCGAGAGGATATAAAAATTATGTCGTTCTGCTAAATTGGCGATCGCCTCTAAATCTTCAAGTTGTAGTACGCCTCCAGTAGGATTTTGGGGAGAATTGAGAATTAATAGTCGCGTGCGGGGAGAAATTGCTTGCTCTAAATCCTCAATCCGAAAGCGAAAGCCAACCTCTTCGCGCAAAGCTAGAGAAATTGCCTTGCCTCCTACAAAGTTAATGACTGATTCGTAAACGGGAAACCCTGGATTGGGATATATCACCTCATCGCCTGTATCTACCAGCGCTAGAATTGTGAAAAAAATTATCGGCTTAGCACCTGGTGTCACCACCACTTCATCGGGATGCACCTCAACGCCTCTTGTGTGTGTCACATATTGAGCGATCGCCTGTCGCAACTGAGGTAATCCAGGGGCTGGAGCATAGCCAGTGTAACCGTCTTTCATGGCTTGAAATGCAGCCTGACAGATATTCATCGGTGTCTGGAAGTCTGGCTGTCCGATTTCTAAATGAATTATGTTACGTCCTTGAGCTTCCAATCGTTGTGCTTTGGCAAGGACTTCAAAAGCAGATTCCGTCCCCAGGCGGCTCATTCGTTCGGCAAAATTCATATTAATTTATTTTCCAAATGACAACTGACAACTGATATAGCAATCCTATTTGATTCATGATGGAGCAGGCTTCTAGCCTGCGGCAGCTAGAAGCCTACTTTACAAATCATTTAGAACAGCTATAACTGACATTCTTGTATGAATTTTTATTAAAAAAAGAGTTAGAGCATTTTCTAGTCTACTGAGGTACAATAACAGCAATGAGTAAACCAGCCACGTAGATCTTCAACAGAGACTTGAGC
>NZ_RSCK01000108.1:18478-19432 GCF_003991895.1 Chroococcidiopsis cubana SAG 39.79 | reverse complement strand
GAGCAACCCCTCAACACTAAGGATAACGAATTGCGATTGGGTTTGTGTTCTTATGGGGGTGTTAAAGCACGGGGATTGAGATCGGAGCTCATCGCATCTAATGATTAACTTGCCTCCTTTTTTTTTAACATTGCCCTGTCTTGGAACACCGCTGTATTTTTGGTTGACATAGCTCTGAAGCCAGCGCTCAAAACTATATAGGGCAGAATCGACCTTAACACTAATTTATGGGATTAGATTCTTTTGTACGGCTACTCTATGTGCCGGAAGATGCTTTGAGATTGCGTCAGGGCAAACTAAGAGTACAGAAGCTTGAAAAATACACATTAAGAGAGTCAGATGTACTTGAGGCTGCCGAGATACCGATCGCAATCAATGATGCATACAATTTTTTTTCCCAAGCTGATGTTGTTGAGAGAGCAACGTCATACGGCTGGATGCCTGAACTGGAAGAATCGCAAAGCATCTTTGAAACTGAATTGCCTGCTGAAAGAGAAAGTAGTCTTGTATCCCGAAAAAAGGGAACACCTGTTTCAACAAACAGATTCTCACGAAAAGTAAAAGCTCTTATCTTTCGCCCTTTGGCTATAATTAAACGTAAAGTCTTAGCAAGATTTCGGATACATATTCATACGCTAAATAGTAGCCAAATTTCAAAAGATCTTCTATTCAAGTTAAATCATATTCATAATGCAAGAGAGCGAATTAAGCAGGTTTCGTTTTCATCTGATGGAGGATGGGTGGTTTTATATGAAAGAAATGGTTTTCTCTATAGTGATATTTCCAATGATGTGATTGACAAGTTGTGGGAATTCAGCCATGCAGGTGAAGAAATTAAGCAAGTTACCTTTGCTCCAAATGGTGCATGGGTTATTTTACGTAATCGGTGCGATTTCTGGCAATCTAATCTACCCAAAAGGATGTTTAATCAGCTCTGGAGTTCCTTCAATATAG
>NZ_RSCK01000108.1:0-18468 GCF_003991895.1 Chroococcidiopsis cubana SAG 39.79 | reverse complement strand
CCCCAAATGGAGGATGGGTAATCTTGAGGGAGCGCAATGACTTCTGGTACAGTAACATCCCAAACGATCTGATTAATACGGCAAGAAATTAAGCACATCGCGATCGCAGCCAATCTAGGTTGGATTATCTCAAGTGGACAAAATACTTTCTCACATAGTCACATTCCAGATGACATGAGCGACAAACTTCTGGAGTTTCGTGGGGCAGGTGAAGAAATCAAGCAAATCGCTTTTGCCCCAAATGGAGGATGGGTAATCTTGAGGGAGCGCAATGACTTCTGGTACAGTAACATCCCAAACGATCTGATTAATACGTTGTGGAAATATCATCGTTCGGGCAGAGAGATTCGACAAATTAGTTTTGCAGAAAATTCAGGTTGGGTAGTTTTAGGGAGTCTGTAGCTTCTCTAAAGTCAGGATAATTTTTGACTTTTTTGTAAGGCTTGTAAATTTTGTGAAAATCAGGTGAGTTCTCAATTACAGAGTTAATCTTAGCTCTTTGAGCCTTTGAGATTTTTGTCAAGTTTAGAAAATTTATCATGACCCAAATTCTATTATTTATGTGACCGCTTTAATGAAGCGATTTAGCCTACTAGCGGTTCACTACCGCAATTGGAAGCGAAATTACAACTCTCAAATATTGCTGGATTATAGCTAAACCAAAGCTGAGAAGGCTGGCTTGCCCTTTTGGGAGGAAGGCAGATGAGCTGCCCAATGGCGATTCAACCTATAATTATTTGAGTCAACGATTAATTCTTTCGGCAAAGTTATAGATTGCCCCCTCCTCTACCCCCACGCAAGTCTCCCTTCTCCCAGCGACGCGATCGCGAATTTCTCTACCTGAGTGAAGTGGACGCGCTGATTGATGCATTGGAATATACCCGCTCCCCCATTAGAAACTAGGCACTCGCCATCCTGCTATTCTGCCAAGCCCTACAGCCAGCAGAGTTATGTTGGCTGCGCTGGTGCGACATTAACTTTGCCGAAAAGATTTTGCGTGTAGATCGCATCCGTTCCAAGCCTGATTACCTACAACCCCAAACTCAAGCCCCTACTAACATACAACTTCTATTTCTATGTGAGACAAAAATTGGCATTCTCCAGCAGCTTGAGGAGCAGCGCACTACAGATTGGTTATTTGCCTCGGAACGCAAGCAGCGGCTCAGCGAGCGATCGCTACACCACATCATTCAACAAGCCGGAGCGATCGCCAATCTACCTTTCCCGCTTCATCTGCGCCATCGACAGAACTACGATCGCAGCTTTTAAAGCAGCACTGGAAAAAATCAAAGCTTTTGCAGGGATCGCAGTTTATCAGAATATTATCGATTACCTGCTCGGTGCTTTCCTGTTGTTCCCCCGCCTCCAGGGTATCCCCCAGGACTACTGGCTAGCTCCCAAGAAATAGCGGCGATCGCGTACTTACCGTTGGCAACAATTTTTGTAACACAACCAAGTAGATTATAGACTGTTGTTAGCAATCAATTCGCCGATCTCTTTCCCGCCTCGGAGGTTTCCATTATGGTCGCTCCTGCACCTGACACGTCTGACGCTACCATCTGGTCTAGTTTGTCGCTTGCCGAGTGGCAGGACACCTATGAAACACTGCACCTATGGACTCAGATTATTGGGAAAATTCGCCTGACTTTGGCTCCTAAAATCAATCACTGGTGGCATTCCACGCTGTACGTGACTCCACGCGGATTGACAACTTCCGCCATCCCCTACAAAACGGGCAGCTTTCAAATCGACTTTGATTTTCTCGACCATCAGCTACGCATCGAGACTAGCGACGGCACGACCAAGAACATTGCACTAGCTCCCCGCTCCGTGGCTGATTTTTATCAAGCGGTGATGAGTACCTTGAGAGCGATTGGCATCCAGGTGCAGATTTGGACGATGCCGCAGGAAGTTGACAAGCCGATTCCGTTTGAGCAAGACCAGATTCATGCTGCCTACGACCCAGAATATGCTCGACGGTGTTGGCGAATTTTGATGCAGGCGAACCGAGTGATGAGCCAATTTCGCTCTCGCTATGTTGGCAAGTGTAGCCCAGTACATTTTTTCTGGGGCAGTTTTGACCTGGCTGTAACTCGCTTCTCAGGTCGTCGTGCGCCAGAACATCCTGGTGGTGTCCCCAATATGGCAGACTGGGTGACGCGAGAAGCATACTCCCACGAGGTGAGCAGTTGTGGTTTTTGGTTTGGAGGCGGTTCGACCGAAGCGCTGTTTTATGCTTACGCCTATCCAGAACCAGAAGGCTTCAAAGATTACCTAGTGCAGCCGCACTCAGCGTTCTATAGCTCCCAAATGAAAGAGTTCATCCTGCCCTACGAAGCCGTGCGACAAGCTGACGATCCAGATACCATGCTACTTAGTTTCCTCCAAAGCACCTACGAGGCGGCTGCTAATTTAGGCAATTGGGATCGAGCAGCACTGGAATATACTCCAGTCATCCTCAATAATGCCAACTAAATTAAGATGAATTTGAGAATTTTGGCAGCACATAGAGCTGGAGTATCTAAACAAAGCCCGAAAAGATTACAAGATTAGATCGCCTCTCGCACAAGGGATTAAGTTTTCTGGCGCTGTGATTTAAATCTTCCTTCAATGAAACCCCGTTTGTGGGTATGCTTGGTCTTGCGTCCAGTCACGCGCTCCCGCCACATTCTGAAACTGGACGACTTCATCTGACGACGCATCAGGGCGATGACATCCTTTTCTAACAAACCAAACTGAAGTTCAATCGCTTCAAATGGGGTGCGATCCTCCCATGCCATTTCAATAATCCGGTCAATAGTTTCAGGTGCTAAATCTGGCGACTTCTTCATAACGCGCTTTCATCTCTCCCTATCACAATTTTAAGTTATGTAAAGACCAGACGACAATTAACAGTCCACTATCTGCTGCTATCTTGGTATTTTGCCGAAAAGATTTATCGTTGTTTGCTCGTGTCTGATGTAGATCCGATCGCGCTCTTCCAGTTAGTGAGACAATAATTACTTTAGATACCACCAGGAAAAAGTAGCGATCGCCCCAATAGCTAGAAATTCTTTAGTGCTTCAAAATCCAGTTTCTCTTGTCTACATCGGTACTCCTGATACTGCTTATCCTTAACCTTCCAATATTTATCTACTGTAGTTTTAGCAATCGCCGCCCCTTCATACTCATCGCCTCCTTGGGCAATTAGCCGCTCCCTCACCCGTTTACGCAAATCCGAAACAATTTTGCCGTTAACTTTCCGAGTTTGCGACCAATTCAATATAGGTGCAGGATAGTGACTTTCACCCTGGTAAACGAGTGAGAGAATTTCGGGCAAGCTGTAACCCTGTAACTCTGGAATCCAATGGTAGATAAACCTTAAATCTGAGTCCTTATCTTCTATATTCTTATTCGGGTTATAGATGCGGAAGGTATCGGACAGCGGGTTAGTCACCCCAGCTTGCATCTGCCACTGCCAGTTATCGATCGCCAAGTCACCATCGACCAGATAATTCATGTAGTGCCGCGCCCCGTGATGCCAGGAAACACCACAGTTGATGGTTAGGAAGGTGGCACACATCGCCCTCATCCTGAAATTCATCCATCCCATTGTCTTGAGCTGTCGCATGGAAGCATCTACTAAGGGAAATCCAGTTTCTCCCTCCTGCCACGCCCCGTACAATTCCTGCTTTTGGGGTGTTAGCTCGTCCGGTAAATACCACTCGTCAAATTCTGGGTAGCGGTTGGTGTGGGCTATTTCTGGATGGTGGTAGAGTCTCTGAGTAAAACTATCGCGCCATCGTAGGCGATAACTTCGTTAAGCTTCGCTAACGCGGAATGCTTTGAGGGAAAACTCGGCTTTGGGCTGATTCGCTAACTCTGCTGCCCTAGCTTTGGTGCTTTGATAAATTTGTCGAGTTGATATAGTGCCGAAAGCTATATGGGGCGACAGGTGAGAAGTCGCACCCTTCTGTGCCAGCCAAGGGCGAGACAGTTTCCAGTGGTAGCCGTGGAATCGAGAGCGAAGAAATGAGTCTAGAGTGGCGATCGCGCTGCTTTCTCCACCATTGAAATAGCCACTATCCGCAGTCCAAAACTGACTGTACTTCTGCTTCAATTCCTCAAATGTTAGTTGTGGCAGGTTGAGAGATAGCTGCGGGGTATTAATTTGAGTCGGAGCTTGATGTAGCGGTTGTCTTTGGTAAGTGTAGTATTCTTCATACCAAGAGTCGGTGCGGTCTTCGGTTTGCAGGAAGCTGCTCAAACCCAGATGACACTCAAGATTTAGTTGACGATAGAAGTCAAGGACAGTGCGTTAGCGAAGCTTAACGAAGTTATCGCGTTTAATCCCATACTCCACCTGCACGTCACGGTTGAAGAATAGTTTGGGACGATGACCTTGTTGCAGTAGCTCTCTAGTGAGACTTTGGAGGAGATCTACAGTCTTCCCCTCAAATAAATACAGCTGACTGCTCCGCTGTTTGAGATTTGAGTTTAAGTTTTCTAACGACTCAAATAAAAACCTGACCCTTGCCTTACCCACATCCGGCTGTTGGTAAAACCAGGGATCGATGATAAAACAAGGTAAAACTTGAGCGCTGTTGGCTGCTACTAGGGTAACGATTTCGTTGTCACTAAGTCGCAGGTCGCGGCGAAACCAAAGTATGTGCATGACGATTTAGTACATTTATACTGATTTTATTCTCCCAAAAGGGAGCGATCTTCGTCTGGATGAGTGTAGATTCGCGCTTTTCCCGTAACAGATACTCAGTGCAGCACGGTTAGTTATTTGCTTCCTGACTCAAATTACGTCGCTGCCAAGGTCTGATGACCCAACTAACCCCCGCTGCCCAAGCAATTGAAGCCGTCCAGCCTGCCAAAATGTCGCGCTTGATAATGCACGCCCAAGTATAACCGCGTCCAACCGATAACTAAGACAAAAGCGGATGAGAGCCTACGAGCAAGATCCATCTGGTTTAGCTGCATTTGTTGGCAGCTTAGTTTATGGCATGGCAGATAGTTCCCGTGCGGCACAAATTCAAGCAGGGATGGAATATTACAAAGCTCGGCGCAAGGAGCAGCAAGAGATAAAAGCGGAAATTGAGGCGTTGGAATAGAAATTGGCTCAATTTAGTTAAATTCTGATGAGGATTGCGGCTAAAGAAACTTGTAACATACTAGGTTGGATGCCCTCATTGGCAATGAGATTGAGTTTGTCAGCATCCTGCACTAGTTGAATCACAAAATCGATATCGTTTAATTTGGCTTTCTCTCCATCCGTGTAATCCCGCAACAGCTTTTGTACTTGTTTCATCTCCTTCCAGGCATTCAATTTCTGAAAAGTTTTCCTCACCGTAGTTCGATCTATACCAGCAGGGAAGCAATCGAGTTGACTGACGCGGCGGTTAATTCTGCTAATGCGATCGCTGGTAATATTAATGTTCTCTAGCGATTCTGGCTGTTCGATCTGGGCAAGGCGCTGTTGTTTGAGGGCAACCAATTGTTGATAGATTTCTTGAGCATGAGAGATAAAATCTGTGGCTGGTAGCACGTCCGCTATGGGAGGAGTTTTGAAGGCAGTGGCGATCGCCATCCCGTAACCATCCTTTTCTCCGGTTCGATCGTTCCAGAAAAGAGTCTGCTTGCGGTCTGGAATTGGTTCGCCATTGGGTCCAAAATATTCAATTGTCAGGGCTACTAATCCGGTAGGTTCTTCTTTCTCACCAGCACGACACCCCAAAGCAATCGGATTGGCTTGATAATCTTCGCCTAAGTGCTGAACTAGCCTGCCTAACTCCTCACTGTGGAGAATTTCATTGTGGGTGTAAAGGTCGCGGCTGGTTTCTTGTTTTTGATAGGTATCCTCTTGTAAGTTCCCCTGCTCCATCCGCCTCGCTTTGACTAGGCTGTTGAGAAAGTCAATGTAGCCAGGTAATACCTCATCATCGAATTGTGTATCGCCGTAAATTGAAGCCCCCAAAGCCTCAATACTAGAAATGGTGGGGATTTGTCGCTCGTCTAGAGCAAGTTCGCCGACGAGTTTCTTGTGTAAGTTACTCAAGCGACTGGCTTGACGTAGCAGTTGATTTTCACTGTTGGCGTAATAGATATAGATGTTTTCAACTCGACGTTGTTTGGGGCGATCGATCCGACCGATTCGCTGTTCTAGAATCATCGGGTTCCAGGGCAAATCTATATTAATTAGATAATCGGCATCTTGGAGATTCTGCCCGACAGATAGGGTTTCCGAGCCAATCAGAACTGCAAGTTCTGACTCTGGCTTTGGTCTTGCTGCTGGGTCTTTACAGGTAGCGGCTGGGGCAAATAGCCTAAAGATCTCCTGTCGCTTCATGCCTGTCAGTTGGCGCGTTCCTCGCGAAGCATTATTAGGACTGAAAACAAGTGGGTTAGTAGAATGGCTGGGATAGTAACGCTTGGTAGAACCAATTGCCATCCCAATTCCTCGATCCGCGATCGCCTCATCTCTAGTCATGTAACGGTAGTAGTCGATGACTGTATCCGAGAAGGTGGAAATCAACAGCACCTTATGACCTTGACTCACCAATTCTCGCACTTTCCCGGTCACTTGCTCTCGCTTGTGGTCGATCGCGATTTCACCTGCTAGAAGCTGCTGGATCTGCTCCAATTGCTCTAAGTCGCTGTCACAATCAGCTAGTATCCGGTCGTAAATGGATTGAGCTTTACTCAAGTCGTTGCCCAGTGCATCAGTTGCGATGTCAATCGAACGCCGCAGTTGTTGCCGCTTGTGTTGCTGTTGAGCCTGGGTTTCTTCGTCCTCATCCTCTTCGTCTTCTTCGTAGTCTTCATCCCAGACGAAACTGTCGTCGTAGTCCGAGAAGTCCTGTTGTTTTTCTTTTTTCTCAGACTCGAACCCGTAGTGCAACAGCAGAAATTTTTTCAAACCATCAGCATCGGGGGAGACATTTTCTAACCGTTGCTGAAGTTGCCGAATGCGATCGCTAAAGTTTTGGATCGTGCGGTTGAGGGCATACATACTCGATTCTGCTCGTTGCAGGAAAAAGCGGCGCTGGTTTTGAAGGAGACTGCGCTGTTCGACATTGCCGCGCAAATAACGGATCGGGTCGGCAAAGGGGATAAACAGGCTAGTTTCAAAGGAAGTAAATATCCGATCGAGTGCAAGTTCGGTACTGGCTTCAAATTCTACGGGCAACCATTCTGCTACCCGCTTGGCATACATATTTAAGTCTGGTGTAGCATCGCGTAGCATCTGCCGCGTGCGCTGGAGAAACAATTCGCGGTAGGTGCGGCGGAATAGTTCTGTGTTGTCGGTGAAATTCTCTACGCCAATTTCTCGATTTTGAAACCATTGGCTCAGTTCTGGGGGAAATCCTAGATCGTTGAATCCTTCAGGACGGCTGAGAAAAGGGGAAAGGATGTTATAGATGTCTGCGCGGCGGTTGTTCCAAGGTGTAGCAGTCAGGAGGAGGAAATGGCGTTGTCTTCCCGTTGCGCGATCGCTCTCCTGAATCGCCGCACAAGTTTTATGAATCCGGTTGTTGTAGTTGCGAATGCCTTCGTGAGCCTCATCGATAATTACTAAATCGGAACCGCCGTAACGGTTGAAGTCAGTGAGAAAGTTATTTCCCTTACGGCTCATTAAGTTTTTGTTGTAAAGCTCGTATTCATTGGGTTTGAAGCCCAATTCAGCCATCTCTCGCTCCCAGTTGGGATGGAGTTTCTTAGCAGCGACGATCGCGATTTTAGCACTTACGTTTTGTTGACGATACAACCTGGCAACAGCAGCTGCTAAACGAGTCTTGCCCAAACCGACAGCATCGGCACAGACGGCAACGCCAAAGTCTTGCATTACCCGCAAGCAGTGCTGCGCCCCAGATTTTTGATGCTCGAATAGGACATCTTGACCGAGTAGTTCGTCGAGTAGATCGCTGCGTTCGACGCGGAATTGGTGCGGGCGTTGCTGGGCAAGCCAATAGAGAAAATCTTGGGGAGTGCCGTGCTTTCTGGTGAGGATCGTTTCTACGGCTTGCTTGAATCCGAGAATTTCGCCAAATTCTGGAATTTCTAACGATCGCTCGACGGCTGCGGGTTGCCTGGGTGAGGTGCGATAAACGCCCGTGCTGGTTTTAGCCTGAAAATCTGTGAGGGGAATCGGTGGGTGTTGGGGATCTACTTCAACTCGACCGACGATTCGTTCTTTTTCTTTAGTGTCAATGGTGACTTTGACGAGTTCGTTATCTGCTACAGTAATCTCGTCAACTAAATCCAGGTTGCGACCAGTAATTTCAACTGGGGTCGTTTCACCTGGGATAAATTCGTCGGGGGCGATCGCCTCGATGACTGGTCGATCGGCTTGAGCGCGGCGATCGCGTTCGGCTAGTACCTGTTGTAAAAATTCTTGCGACAGGTCGAAGGTGGTGTCTTGGCGCTGCCACTCGGCATCAAATTGACGGATGCTATCGGCGATCGCTTCTGCATCCATTTCTTCCCAGGAATAGAGAAATAACAAGCTTTCGGCATTTCTGCCATGAGCCGCTCGCGTAAAGTTGTCGGAACCTTCGTGTAGGATGTGATTGTCGAGCGAATCGCTGAATATACCCGTTTTCTTGTGGTAAATCGCCCGTCCCGATTCCATTTTTACCAGTTTGATTTGCAAAAATCCCAGCCGGACTAATTCTGCTAGAATTTCTGTCCCCGTAAAAGCGCGATCGGCTAATCCCTGTAAAAATTCTTTCAGGGTACGGCGGAAGTATTGAGCGCGGTAGTCGGGATCTTGCAGTTTCTCCAGTTCTTCTATGTCTGCTTGTTTGGTGAAGCCGTGCCAGTCTAGTAGCAGGCGAATCTCGCCTTCGTTTTGAATAATTTTTTGTAGGGGTTCTTCATACAGCTTGAGTACCCCACTGTCAAAATATGCTGTCGATCGCCGATAGATGTGGCTGCGCTCTAAAACGTTACCGATAAAGGTATTGTATTTCTCTAGTTCGTCTGGCAGGTTGAATCTGCGGCGGCGATCGCTTTGGACTTCAATGAAACTGCCTGCAAGTAAAGTCTTTTCCTCTGTGGTGCTTTCTAATTCTAGGAAGGGGGCGATCTCAGTGAGAGGACTGGTTCGCAGCAGCGTGGTGCTGGGGATGCTGCCAGTGAAGCGGGGGGCGTAGGTGAAAACTTTGGCGCGTTTGGGATCGATCCGCAGCAGTTTATGCGTGGCGTGTTTGCCACCGATACCCAAAAAGGTGACGATATTCCTCAGTAAGGTGTCAGCGTCGCGGTGCTTGAAAACTAGCCAATGTTGGTTGTCAATGCCCTTGATGGGATTACCTTGGGGTAGGTAGTAAGGGCGTTGTTTGCGAATGAGATCTTGGATAACGTTTTCAAGCATGAGAGGGACGCGAGGGGATTTAAAGCCAGGATTCAACTGACAATGTTCTTACTTGTTGAATGCGCGGGAAGTCACTATCGATTGATACAACGGTAAGACTGTGTTGCAACGCTATAGCAGTAATCCAGAGATCGTTTTCATCAAATCCTAAATCGGTAATTTTTGTCTTCCGGCGCTTGCTTTTTTCTTTGGGAGCAAACTGGTTAAATAGTGCTGCTTTTAGTTGTCCGTAAATAGTGGCGGTATTATCTATAACTAAATAGATACGTATATCTTCGAGAAATTCTGCCAACCGAGCGCGATTAGTTTCCTTTTGAGTTGATTTTTCCACCATGTATGTGAGTTCTCCCTGCACGATGACGCAGGTAGCAATATTCAACTCTCCCACTTGGGCGACTCGGCGAATAACGTTTGGTTCGCCTGAAATGATAGCGCTACAGTGGTTCGTATCGAGCAGGTACATTATTCAAAGGGATTAAGGTCATACTCAAACTTGGCTTTGCCACGTGTGGCGTAAACTTGCTGAAGGCACTCTTCAAAGTCGTCGCCAGCCCACGTCCCAGCGTGTCTGAGGATAGAACGCCCAGAAGCAGGGCGATAGGGTTGTTGAGAATTTTTGGTTGAATCTGTTTCCAATTTGGTTGGTACAGTAGATGCGGCTTCTGACTTCTCTAGATTTTGTTTTGTTTTCAAAAAGCGCAAAAAGTCTAGCGTTTCAGCCAAAAGAGTATCTGGAGTAGATTCTATTTCTTGAAGTAGTTGTTTTTTAATAGTCATGGGTTAATCCTTACGTTTCTTTACTGTTATCTAAAACTTATCCATAATAATATGTAGATTTCTGAGTCAGCGTGATGGCAAACCTAGATAAAGTTTTGGATGAGGCAATGGATTTGCCACTAGAACAGCAGGAAATGCTGGTACAAATCCTACAACGTCGGATGATAGAGCGACGCAGAGATGAAATTGCTGCTGATGCCGCAGCTTCTTTAGCCCAATTCAGAGCAGGTAAGCTAAAAGCGCAAACCGCTTCTGAAGCGATCGCCGAACTACGAGAATTTCTTAACTCATGAATAATGAGTAAAATAGTCATCTCCAGTAAATTCAAGAGAGCGTTCCGCAAATTTACTCGCCGTAATACGCAGTTGCAAGTACGGATTGAGGAAACAATTACTGCGTTGTCTGATGACATATTCAATCCATCTTTGGGTACTCATAAGCTAGAAGGAAAATTATCGGGTTTACTATCTTGTTCTTGTGGGTATGACTGTCGTATTGTCTTTGCGATTGAAACGGAGGAAGAAAGCGGTGAAATACTTGTAATTTTGTTGGACGTTGGTACTCATGATGAAGTTTATTGAATGGGAAAGCCAGGAATGGCTGCGTCAATTTTTGCCATTAGCTCTATTGTCTCTTGCAGGGCAACGACGATCCGCATATAGTGTAGGATGTCTTCATCGCTAAGGGTGCGCCCTTTACGATCTTTGAGCCATTTTTGACAGACTTGGTAGCCGCCAACGTAGAAGTTCCAGACGTTTTCAGGTACTCCACTAAATCTGTCTCCCTTTTTGTTGATGATTACGTCACCCTGCTGGTATTTAAGTCCAGCATCAACAACTCGATCGCCACCGCGATCTTCATACTGGGTAATTGTATTATCTAATTTAGGTGATTTCATCAAATGCAGTGCTACCAGTTCTTCACCGTATGCAGCTAGCTGGCGGAAGAGGCGATCGTTGCTGGTAAGGGGAACGCGGGGGAAGTCGATTTTGAGGAATTCAGCGTAGCGGGTGCGGTAGGTGGCAGAGTGGAAGATGGCGTAGATGTAGTAGAAGATAGCTTCTGGGGTGGGAGTATAGCCGAGTTTTGAGGTGATGTCTTTGAGAAAATTTTGAGAAAGGTTTGGGCGACGTTGTTCTTGTAAAATTAATTGTTGATGATTATTAATGTCTGGACACAGATATAGAGGAAATAGATAAGATCTTTCCTTAGTTGCTGAGGAAACTGTGCAGTCATTTATAATACTGTTTGAAACAATAACGTGCTTAAATTCATTATTTACTTGACGATTCGTAATAAGCCCTAAATTATTTCCGTTTAGCATATGCTGCATAGTTAGAAATGCCATACTCCAAGTTAATGAGGAGTGATAAAAGATAAATCGCGTATCGAACGGTCGGTATAAAATTTTCTTGATAAAATTATTTAATTCTAATTCTTTTCTAAGAGCTTGACGTGCTTTTGCAACATTCCATCCTTTCTTCAAGGGAATGTGGAGTTGTTCACACACTTTTTCATCTGATACATTTGTATTCCTGAAGATTGTTGCTCTATTCAAAACAGGATCTCGTTCAAAATCTACAACAATACTATCTCTTGCAGTTATAATTCCTAAACTATTCTGACTCATAACTTCTGTTAGCTTCCAGCCATTGTTATATTCTGAAAATAAATCATTATTTTGTGGTACAAATAAGTAATATGGTGATTGCGATAATATTGACTGCCATTCAGTCGTATTTAAACTGTTCTTCAAAAGCCAAGCGTATTTTTGACTACACAATCCTTGTAATATAGAGTGACGAATAATCACGTTTTTATGAACCGGATCTTTGTTAAAGATATTAATAGAGACTCCTTGACTAATATCAAAAACATTTTCATTTTTGGTAGCAGATAAAAGAATGTCTTTTTTCTTACTACTACCATGCATATCAAGAACATGAATTTTATTAAATGTTTTGATTAAACTTTGACGCATACCTCGAAATGTTAAATTATTTAAATAGCTGTGGTTACAAACGAAAGCAAGTATTCCACAGCCAGTTTTTTCAATTCTTAGCTGTGCAAATCGAATGAACTTCACGTAGTCATCTTGAATATTTTTTTCAAATTGAAGAGCGCCTTTTTCTTTTATGGGTAATCCATCAACAAACCTGTAGGCATTGACTAAAGCACGGGCATTTTCACTAAGATTCTGAGATTGAATAGAATATGGTGGATTACCAACTATCACCATAACTGGTTGATTTTGTTTTACTTCTAGTGCAGCTTCTCCTTCTTCTGCAATAAATTCTTGAAAAGGAATTTCTGGTTTATCTGGTGCAGCTTGTTCTAAAGCATTAGTCAGATAGACCGCCAATCGTTTACCGCTATCAAACCGATAGCCTGTTTCCTCCAGAAATAAACTGAGTTTGAGATGCGCGATCGCATAAGGAGCCATCAATAACTCAAACCCGAATATTCTTGGTAATAACCGTTCTTTTACATAACCAGACCAAGACTTATCCGCTAATCCTTCCGTAAGTGCTTCTGGCAACTCTTGAAAACGCTGATAAATCAGTTGACAAATCCACAATAAAAATGTCCCAGTTCCGCAAGCAGGATCGAGTATTATCACCTCTGGATCGGCTAGTCCCAAAGGCTTATTAAACTTCTCTTTCAATAAAATATCTACCGATCGCACCATGTAAGAAACTACAGGTTCCGGCGTATAATAAACTCCTCGCCGTTCCCGCATCTGTGGCTTATAGGCTTTTAGGAAATCTTCATAGAAGCGGATAATAATATCTTCTTGCCCGATCTTTTGCTCAAAATCTGATAGTACAGCATCCATTTCTGCTGCTCTTAACACTGACAATAATTCTGAGACAGCACTAACTAGATCCTCTCCCAAATCTTCGGGTGGTTGTTTTGAGATATCTTCAAATAGTTTACGGAGGAAAGGATTAGTTTCTGGTAGAAATTCCCAAGCATTATCGCGGTAAAAGTCTGGTTCCAGATCGTTCGGATTCTTTTTCTCTCGCTTGAATTTGAGAAAACCAAACACCCTTGCTGTAAACAACCCGTAGGCAACAGTCTGAGCGTAGATATCTGCAAAGCTGTAATCTTTCTCGTTATCTGCTTGAAGTTTGAGCGTTGGTAGTAATTCCTTTCTAAAGCTCTCGAATAGCTTATGCAAGTATCCCCCTGCTGTTTCGGTTTCATAAACCGAGGGAATCGCTTGTTCGATCCGTCTGGCGACTTCTGCCATCAACTGCGCCAGCTTCTCAGCCGTCTTCACGCCTGGGTAGAACACCCAATCAACTTGCGGAATCAAAGCTGTAAGGCGATCGGCTATGCGTACCGTTCCCTGTTGCAATCGGCTCAATCGTCCTGGTAACTCGCGATCGCTCCACTCAAAAGTTTGAATCTGCCGTTGTCGCAACCCTCCCTCAGTTGGTAAGATTAATGCCACGCGCCCTTGCAGATTTGCTTCGGGTAAGAGCAGATACATTACGGGTTGCTCTGTTGTCACCCGCCCAACATAATGCCCGTAAATATTGTTTTGTTGCTCTGGTGCGATCAAAAACTGCCTGATGTCGCGATCGCTCCCATCATTTAATTCTGCATAAAAACCAACCGCGATCGGACAAGTATCAGCTGCATCCTCTTTACTCTCACCAGGACGCAAATACCAAAACCGAGAACCTTCGCGATCGAGTTCTTTAACTGGGTATCCTAAAATTTTCCGCAATTCCTCAACGCGATCCTCTTGCGTCCCAGTCATAACCGCACGCAAATGCTCCTTGGTGAGAGCCATAAGCCACCAATCCCTGATTACTTTTAAGTGATAAAAATTGAGCCGTTTATAGACGTGGAACAGGCTCTCGTCCAATCTGTCTGGAAGACTAACTAGCTAAATATTTAGCCAGCAACTCCTGACCGCGATCGCCCATCTGTTGCAGCATTCCCTCAATCTTCTGCACAGCCAGAGGTGAAGGAATACCACGCCCCCTTTCCCACCTGCTGACAGAGGAGTATGTCACGCCCAACCGAGCAGCAAACTGTTCTTGGGTTAAACCCGTCAAAGCCCTTAGTTCTCGAACGAACTGGCTAATTTGTAATTGGTTGAGCAGCTTTTGGACAGACATCTGACCTTTGAACCTGGAGCGCGTTACTTGACATAGCATTTAATCTGCTACGTGCAACATCCTATTTGCTTCCACTAAAGAATGTCATTGAAAATTTCACTGAAGTCAAAAAATCAGTAGTCTACTGAGACTTTATAGAAACTTTAATTTGGAGATACTGCGATCGCACTTGATGTTGGTTAACAAATTATTTACCGTCTTAACAGATTGATGTCATCGAAAGAGAAAACCTTGCAGCACAAGCGGTTTCATACCAATTCTATTTATCCTTGCACTAAATCGGTCGCTCATAGCCCCCCTTGTTAAGGGGGGTTGGGGGGCTCTTCCGTGGCACAGTCAGCTCAAAATGGTATCAGTTGTTGAAGCGATTGCTCAACCGCGCCTTGTGAAGTATGCTCAAAAAACTACAACTCCCAGAGCCGACTTGTTTTCAGCAGTTGACGATCGGATAACATTAATTTGTTAAAGCGACAAACAACCCTGTTAATCGACACCAGCTCTAGATATCTCGATCTGTACCCATTTTTGGGTTGCTTATTGAGAATGAACTCGTAAACAAAGTTAGGCTGATAAACTACAAAACCCTTTAATAGAAAGGGTTACAGGCGATGGAGAATAGGAGACTCGAACCCCTGACCTCTGCGGTGCGATCGCAGATGATAGAAGTCTGTAATTCATGCGGCGTAAAGCTTACAGCTATTCTCAACTATTAATATCTCAAATCTATCTCAATTTCAAGATTCCCTGACATTACTAGAATTAGTTTCCTAAACTGATTCAATTTTTCTGCTAATTCTGTTTGGGCGATCGCATTTTATCGCCTGTTGTAGACCTACCCATGAGGGCATTTTTCCAAACGTTCTGCAATCCAGACTTTAACGATTGATTGACGAGTCACACCCAAACGCTGTGCTTCCCGATCTAGTGCTTCAATCATCCAGACCGGAAAATCCACGTTCACCCTTTTTTGCTCGTATCTAGGGCGACGTGCTGCCGCTAGATCGAGAAATTCACTCATGTCTTCACCTTTGTCAAACTTCTGGTCAAACTCACTTGCTTTCATACATTGCCACCTCTTCTTGACGCGCCCGCCGCACTGAAATGATGCGGATTTTTTCATTTCTATAGGCGATCGCAGCCGACCAATGCTTGTCCCCAATTCTTCCAACAACCAAATATCGAGGCTCATCCTCTGTCCGTGCCGGAATTTTTAGCCTTTGAGGGTCTTCCCATAATTCTTGTGCCTCGACAAAATCGATTCCATGTTTTTCGCGATTGGATTGACTCTTAATCTCGTCAAACTCAAATTTCATTTTTATATACTTATTATACCATTCCTATATCTAATACCGACTAATTTGTCGCTGATTCAGATTCTTCTCGCAATGCTGATAGAGAGAAACGATGGTTTTTTATAGAATCGCCTTCAGCTAACCGTGACCGACAGGAAGATTTGAGATCCCTTGAGAAAATAGCGATCGTCACTCACTGTTGCTGCTCTCTTAAAAGCCGAGCGGAACGGTTCTAAAAGCAATCGCTCACCCATTGCAAATAGTGGTAGCAGATCGAATCAAACATTAGTTACACTACATGATATCATTATAAAATTGCACAACATGGTGCACAAGTACAACTATGGAACGAGAAGCTGTAACCATTCGCATTCCTGCCGATCTGCTTGAGCAAGCAAGGCAGGTGCGAGAGAGCAGCGAGTCTTTTAACGAGATGGTTGTCGAAGCGATCGCTCGTGAAGTGCGACGGCGGCGATCTCTGGCAGCTCATCAGCGGATCGTGGCTCGTAGTGCTCTTGTAGAAGCCCAAACAGGTATTCAATCGAGTTCTGTGGACTTGATTCGTCAGCTGCGAGCTTCGGAGGGACGGCGTGACTAAGTGTATCGATACCAGCGTTTGGATTCCTTATCTTGTACCTGAGACACTGCAACCTCAAGCCAGAAACTTAATCGTTCCCTTACTGACATCAAACGTGCGTTTGGTTGCTCCAGCATTTGCATGGGCGGAAGTGGGTTCGGTGTTGCGAAAAAAAGTGAGGTTGGGAGCAATGACTTCGGCACAGGCAGAAGGATTTTATGATGACTTCTGCCAAATGCCGATTGACTACCTCGATAGCGATACTATTCGTGCCAAAACATGGGCAATCGCCGAACAGTTTTCCCTCGCAACACTTTATGATGCTGCTTTTTTGGCAGTCGCCGAGCTAGAAGAAGCGGAATTTTGGACAGCAGACCAATCCTTACTCAATACACTGACATTACCTCCAGCCTACGTCAAAAAATTAGAAGCATAAACAGCAGATATTGTTGTGAAGCGATCGCTGGTTCGCTCCCTGATTCTGATAGCGTTTCTCTTACAAATGAGTGAAACCTAGATCGCATGACTGTTTGTATACTGGGCTTTTCACTCATTTGAGAACGGGTGTGAGGCAGCCAAAAACTTCTGCGCCCCATCGGCAGACTTGAAGCGCCGCATTTTCTTTTCCTGCAGCCGTGGCAAGTGATGCTCAACACCACGCAGAATCTCTTTTTTAGCAGCCGCGTAGCTTTTGAGTTTATCCGTTGCGATTACGCGAGGAGCAAAGCCTTGTTTCTTGGGCAGTTTTTTCAGGAACTTCACACGCTGCCTTGTTCAGGGCGAACGCACGCAAATTTATACTAAGTACCTAAGTGGTATTCTGGAATAAATACTTTTCCCAAAAAGGAAATGATTCACTAGAGCAAGCCTGATGAAACTTAAGCCCAAAATTGCTATTGCAGAACACTTTAGCGAGATGGAAGATCCGAGATTGGAACGGAGCATACGGCATAGGCTAATTGATATCATTACTATTGCTATCTGTGCAGTAATTTGTGGTGCAGATACTTGGGTAGAGATAGAAATTTACGGACAAGCTAAACATGGATGGTTGAAGCAGTTTCTAGAATTGCCTAATGGAATTCCAAGTCACGATACTTTTTCTAGAGTTTTTAGTCGTTTAGATCCAGAGCAGTTTCAAAACTGTTTTTTGAATTGGGTGAAGTCTATTAGTAAGATAGTTGAAAAAGAAGTCGTTGCCATAGATGGAAAAACATTGCGGCGTTCCTATGAGAATGGAAATGATAAGAGAGCTATTCATATGGTGAGTGCTTGGGCGACTGAACAAAGATTAGTTTTAGGACAAGTTAAAGTTGATGAGAAATCAAATGAAATTACAGCCATCCCAGAGTTGCTTAAGGTATTGTCGCTACGAGGGTGTATTGTCACAATAGATGCAATGGGTTGTCAGAAGGAGATTGTTAAGTTAATAGCCAGGCAAGAAGCAGACTACGTTATCACCTTAAACAAGAATCAAGGCTCGCTATATAAACGAGTAGAAGCATTATTTTCAGAAGCACTAAGAAGCAAATATCAAGGATTTACTCATAGCACAAATCGAGTGTCTGAGCCGAGTCATGGTCGAGAAGAGACGAGATATTGTGTGATGTTGAGCGAGATTCAGAATCAAATAGATCCAGAAGGAGAATGGCAGAATCTACAAAGTATCGCTCGCGCAGACGTCATGAGAACTGTTAAGGGTAAAACCAAGATTGAGACCCGTTACTTTATTAGTAGTCTACCAAATAATGCCAAATTACTTGCTGATTCAGTGCGCCAGCATTGGGGGATAGAGAACTCGTTGCACTGGGTATTAGATGTAGTTTTTCGTGAGGATGATAGTCGGATTAGAAAAGATAATGCTCCTCAAAACTTTGCTGTATTACGTCACATAGCTAGTAGTCTTTTGCAGCAAGATAAATCAGTAAGAACTGGAATAAAAAATAAACGATTAAAGGCTGGATGGGATAATGAATATTTAGCTAAAGTCTTGTTTGGCTAAACACGTTAGCAAAAAAAATTAACTTAAGTTAAGGCTGCCTCTGCATTATAGATAGTCCAGAGTTTTACATATCAACTTTTCAGATTAAATGAATTTACAGGCATCAACTTGAGTCCGAGCGACTCCTGATTTAGCCTGAAGCAGTACTCAACTCTATTGTTTCCATGTTTTTGAGTTAAAAGCACTTATTCATGTTTCATCATGCACTTATTTAGATGCGTTTGCCCTGCTGCCTTGTTTCTCCTTCCTGGAGTTTAGACTAACCAATGACAAAATGACTCAGCAGTACTGAGTTAACAAGCTACCCAGCTAAAAATATAAAAACT
>NZ_RSCK01000107.1:17532-19901 GCF_003991895.1 Chroococcidiopsis cubana SAG 39.79 | reverse complement strand
TGCTTAAAATTAGCCAAGCTGGCTACTCAGGAATTATCGTGCCGATTTTCGGATTTATCCCATTAAGTTGACAATGCCGTAGCGAGCTATATCTCTTGTAGTGATAGAATTGGGAATTTCAGTGAATTGTAGCCGCTGTGCCGGAGATAAAAGTTCGCGAGTTGCCAATTAGATTACCTATATATTCTGTTTTTCAGAAGTGGTTTGGTTTTGTTTGTAATGAATTTGGCGAAAAAATCAGTCCAGCCTTAATATACCCCTCGATAAATCATAGGGGCTTTACGACAAGACTTGAAGGCTGGACTGATTTCAAGCCTTGCCTCCGTAAGAAGCGCCGCAGTAAGGGCAAAATTTGAATTTCAGCGACATAATTGGTTCATTGCAACTAGCGCAACGATTCCGTAAGGCTGTACCGCAAGCAAAGCAATACTTCGACCGTAAGTCTGTCCACATTTGGTCAGGGGTAGTTCCTGGAGTCCAACATTTAGGACAAAACTTCAACGTAGTTATTGTTTCTGGGGAGACTTTCTTCGCCGCCGCATCCAAGTACTCCGGTGGTATTCCCAACGCAGAAGCCAAACCACCTTTAGCCTTTTGATTGAGCCTCGAAGTTTGTCCACTCTCAATTTTGCGGATGGTCTGGATGTGTATTCCAGCTTTTAAACTCAACTCTTTTTGGGTTAAAGAAAGCTGAAAGCGTAGTCGCTGAACGTAATTAGCCAGCCCTTCTTCTCCCTTTGGCAGCGTCGAATGTTCTGTTACCACCATTAAAATATATCTAAAAATATATTTGTTAATGATAATCTAATATCTACACTTTGATTCAAATAAATTGCACTCATTTCCTCTAAAGTAATGATAACTTTAGCAGCTTTAACCACCCAGTTTTTAGAACGTCCGGGGCTAGCTAAAAGTACTCTGCGTTCCTATGAGTCTACGATGATCCCCTTACTCAAGCAGTATGGTCGATGGTCAATCGAAATCATCGACCGACAAGTTTTGGTGGAATATCTCAATCATCTAACTGATGTTTCCTATACTACCCACCACCGTCATCAAGCTGTAATCACGGCTTTGTTCAACTTTGCAGTCGAGCTGGGATATCTCAAATCCAATCCGATTGCGGGACTCACAAGACGTAAACCCATTCAAAATAAAGGAGAATATGCGAAGGGTGAACTGGTGCGTTATCTTACTCCTACTCAATTAAGTATCCTGTATCGCATTATCAAAAAAGATGTGCGAATGTCTGCGTTGGTGCGTTTGTTGCATACCAGTGGCGCGCTTGATTGCTGAGGTACTGGCTCTAAATTTAGATGACGTAGACCTCAACACCCGGAAATTTCAAGTTGTTGGCAAGGGGAACAAGCAACGGTGGTGTTTTTACAGTGAAGTGGCGCTTTTGAGTCTAAATCACTACATTAAATATTATCGACATCCCAACCATCCAGCACTGTTTACTGCTCAACAGCCAAAAACATTGGAAGTATCCCGTCTGTCGTACCGAATGGCGCATAAATCCTGGACTAGCCTCATTGGAGACAGTCCCGAACTCCAAGAAATTCGGATTCACGATCTACGGCACACTTTTGCTACAGAGCGGGTAGGGCTAATGGGGATTGAAGAACTCAGGGCGCTGATGGGACATCAAAGCATTCAGACAACATTACGGTATCAAAAAGTTACATCCCTTCGTGCCGAAGAAGTCGCACAATTGGCGTTAAAAAACTTGCCAAATTTTTCTGAATAATTCTAGTCTATAGCTTGATTATGTAGCAATAAAAAATACTTTTTTCCAAAAATCTTGTCAAGATGCAGGGAATACATACTACTCTGCACCAATCAACTGAGGGTAAATAGCCATACAGCGGGTACTGTTTAAAAATAGTTGGCTAAAATGGTTGCTGGATAACGCTTTCAGCCTTAGCGTACAATTTTCCCGTCTTGGCACGGTGATGCCAGACCCCAAGCATAGCGGAGAGCGATTGGGATACGACGGACTCTACAAAATGGTGAAGAAAGTGGCGGCGAGCGCGACGACAGAGGAGTTAAAACCGCACCATTTTCGGCACTCCTTTGGTAACACTATTACGCGAGCGGGTGTCGATCCTTTATATGGAAAGGAGCTGATGGGGATTAAGACGGATAAAGTCTACAGACGCTATACGCAGGGATCGTTAAAACAAGCCGCTGCCCAGGCTTACTTAAGGGCAATCGGTGAGGATGAAGGAGATGACCAAATCTAGTGGCAGATACGAAGACAAACGAGCCGCGATTAGTGTCACTGCGAAAACAGAGTCGCGATGCACTCAATGAATATTTATCGAGTCGTGAAGAACAAGGAGAAGAGATAAAGGGCGATCGCCCTT
>NZ_RSCK01000107.1:0-17313 GCF_003991895.1 Chroococcidiopsis cubana SAG 39.79 | reverse complement strand
CGAACAAGAGGCGGCGATCGCTGCTTACTACCGCGCAGCTGGAGAAGAAATGGAGCAACAAGATTTAGAATGAGAGCATTCACCTGCTTGGTAAAGCAGCAATCCCCATGATTAGAGTTGCAGTTGAGGCACGAGCAGCTCGTTCCAGTCGTTGTGTGTGACACTCATCACTAGCCTCGGTGCAACCGCAGCGATCACCTTCAAACAACAAGAATGAGAATATGTCGGGTCAATTTGTTCTCTGCTATCTCGAAGGCGCGATCGTTTTCCTGACGATGCTTGTTAACCGCACTTGAGCGGACGGATACTACGATAGTTAAATAGTTTAAAGCTTCTTTACAATTCGTTACACTAGATGGAGAAAGAGAGAAAAGGTCTGACGACAAGCCGTGTCGCGCCGATCCCCAACTGCTCAAATTCTTACAGTTCAAAGTTTAGAGGTGCTTTATATGAACGGCACTATTCGCGTTGGTAATCTATTTGGTATTCCCTTCTATATCGCCCCGTCCTGGTTTTTGGTTTTGGGCTTGGTGAGTTGGAGTTATACCAGTGGGTTAGCAACGCAGTTCCCAGCTTGGGGTAGTTTGCTACCCTTGTTGTTGGGATTAACTACCGCTCTATTGCTATTTGCTTCAGTCTTAGCGCACGAACTAGGACACAGTTTCGTTGCGATCGGGCAGGGAATTGAAGTTAAATCGATAACTTTATTTCTGTTTGGCGGTCTTGCCAGCCTGGAGAAAGAATCAAAAACTCCCAGTGAAGCGTTTTGGGTAGCGATCGCTGGTCCTTTAGTCAGTTTATTGTTGTTCGGGCTATTGACAACAATTAACGCCAGTGTCCCATTACTAGCACCTTTCGCCGCAGTTGTAGGAACGTTGGCTTACGTGAATTTGGCGTTGGCGCTGTTCAACTTAATTCCTGGCTTACCTTTGGATGGGGGTAACATCCTCAAAGCACTAGTTTGGAAAATTACGGGTAATCCTGAAAAAGGTGTTGTCTTTGCCAGTAGAGCCGGACAATTCATTGGCTGGCTGGCGATCGCAAGTGGCTTAATTCCCCTACTATTGTTTGGTAGTTTTGGTAACTTCTGGAACCTCATATTAGGTTGGTTTTTACTTCAAAACGCTACTAGGACTGCCCAATCTGCTACATTGCAGTCAATACTAAAGAGTTTTAAGGTAGCAGAGGCAGTAAATTTTGACAGCCCAATAGTATCAGCCGAGCTTTCTTTGAGAGAATTTGCTGATGAATCGATTCTCGATCATGGTAAGTGGGAGAGGTTTTTAGTCACCGATCTTGAAGGGCAACTGGTTGGTACGATGACTCTAGATGCTTTAAGAGTGGTTCCTACTTCACGTTGGGCAGAAACCCAAGTGAGAGAATTGATGCAACCGATCGAAGCATCGGCGATGATTCAATCCGAGCAATCGCTACTAGAAGCAGTAAAAATACTAGAACAACAGCAGCGCTCGGCGCTACCTGTAATTGGGGAGAATGGCATACTAGTTGGACTTTTAGAGAAAGCTGCGGTGCTGCGCTGGTTGCAAAAACGAGCACAAGCACCTGCTTGACAAATTCTGTCATTGCTCAAATCTCCCTCAGACTTTGAAATTCGTGCTTGGGGGAGTTTTTTTAGTTGAGTTTCTCAAGAAACACATTGAGTAGTCAATACGGTTCAGTTAAGCCTCAAACTCATGTAAGATAAGCATTGCTACCAAAATGCCATAACCACGCTCGGAGTGAATCCAACTTACTTGATGATTTTCAGCAAAAAATCTCTTGGCTGCCTTCGTATCCCTGCGTTTGGACATCAAGATATTTAAAACCTAACCGTGCTCGTCTACCGCCCGCCGAGCGCCAATATACTTCTCCCCTAATTTCTACTCTCATCTCATCTAAATGTCACTTCCGACTTTGCTTGGAGCGACGACAACAGATTTCATTTACCATAAGTTTGCGCGAACTTATCATTCCAATCCCTTAACGTCTCATAAGTGACTTCTATGCCTAGATACAGCATCATCTTCTCTACGTCTCGGTAGCTGAGGGAAAACGAATTGGAAAGCCAGACACAGTAGCCAATCGTCTCGGACCAAAAGCGGTAACGATGGTACAAGTCAGGTTTTGTAGTCATGAAAGGAAATTATCCCATCAACTGCTATCCCTGTTACCTTCTACTTAATTTGACAATATCCATCTCTCTTGTCTCCCTTGTCCTTTTACAGTGGTGCGTTTACAGTGGATTGAGAGCAGGGCTCTTTTTTATCGGTGGCGATGATGTGCAGATCGACATTTTTTAGCAGTCGGACTAACTTTTGAGTGAGGGAACCTTTTAGTAAGATTTTCCAGCGCGATCGCTGGCTTTCGCCAATGACAATTTGGGTAATGTGATATTTACAAGCGACATCGGCGATCGCTTGGGCAATATCATGGCTTTTGACGCGCATGAAACTACCGCCAAATTCTTGACACAATTTTTCACAAGTCTCAACGTGCAAGCTTTCTTCTCTGGAAAGAAAGCGGTCTGACTCTTCGACAAACACAGTATAGAGCGGTGCATTAGCATATCCGGCAATTCTTGCACCTCGGCGCAACAGTTGTACCGAGTTAGGATAAGTAGATATGCATACTAAGACCCGCTCGTGAATGTTACAGTATTGCCCGTCCATTGTTCTATTACTGGTAGCACGAGCATCCAGTTCTAAAGCATCATCTTCTACATTATCCGCTACTTCTCGTAGTGCTAATTCTCTTAAAGCGATTAGGTTGCGGCGTTGGAAGAAATTTTGCAAACATTGGTCAATTTTATTAGTAGCGTAGATTTTGCCTTCCAGTAATCTCTCTTCCAAAGTTTCTGGGGTGACATCGACTACCACTACCTCATCTGCTTCGTCTAACAAGCGATTGGGAACTCGCTCTCGCACTACGATTCCTGTGATCCGCGCCACTAAATCGTTGAGACTTTCGAGGTGTTGAATGTTAACAGTCGAGTAAACATCAATGCCCGCTCTTAAAATATCTTCTACATCTTGATAGCGTTTTTCATATTTAGAACCAGGGACGTTTGTATGAGCCAGCTCATCTACCAAAACTAATTGAGGCGATCTCTGAATAATCGCCTCCGTATCCATTTCGGTTAATGTCAATCCGCTACGCAAAATTTGCTGGCGGGGGATTATTTCTAACCCTTCCACTTTTTGAGCTGTTTCCTTGCGCCCGTGGGTTTCTAGTAAACCTACGACCACATCAATACCTTCGCGTCTCAGCCTATGACCTTCTTCCAGCATTCGGAAAGTCTTCCCTACCCCTGGAGCCATACCGATGAAGATTTTGTGTTTGCCTCGTTTCATCGGACGACTGTTATAACTTCCACTGGGACTGACACTTAGTATCTCACGGCGAACGCTCATAAAGATGCATGACTCTACTAAACTTAATTATCTTTTAACTATTTTGCCATTTCCTCATACATTTTTTGTGTATTGAGCAAACTGCTCTAAATGCCGTTTACTTCTTCGCCGCCGTGAGAACATCTAATTCTTGATTTAACTTCAATACATTTACCCCAGGTTCGCCAAATATTCCTAGAAATCTGCCTTGGGTATGCTTGTTTACCAGAGGTACGATTTCATCGGGAGAGATATTTCGTGTCTTTGCTACCCGTGCTATTTGTGCTGCTGCTGCTTCTAATGTAATGTGGGGATCTAGGCTAGAACCAGAAGTGTATACAAGGTCGGCAGTTGGTTCAATTCCCGCTGCCCTTAATTGCGGAATCGCTCCTTCAATTTGATTTTTCGGATCTGGATCGTCTTTGCCTTGAATGCGATCGAGTAAGGCTGGGTTACTGGGAGCGTAGTTGCTAGCACCAGACACGCCAGTAGTTTGACCGACATTTTCTGGATCGCGTTCTTGGGCTGTAAAACTGCTATAGTTTGTCGTACTGGGACGACTTTGAAAATAGCGATCGCTGGTGAAAACTTGACCGATTAAAGCCGAACCTGCTGGTTGTCCTTGAAGATTCGGGACGATGCTACCGTTCGCCTGGTAAGGAAAGAAAACTTGTCCTACCACTAAGATTACTAAAGGATAGATAATCGCCGTTAAGATCCAGAGAACTAGAGTCATCCGTACCGCTCTAGAAGCTTCTCCTGCAATAGACATATTAATAACGCTCCGGTCGAAATACAACATCAAATAAGTAAACTACTAATCCCAAAGTGACGAAACCTAGTATTCCTAAAGCATAAGCTTGAGTGCGTTGCCAACCGTCGCCAGTAGCAGCATAAACTACTGGAGCAAGAATTGCGTTCAGGGATAAAACGAGGAAAATTACAATCGGTAATTTATGCCGATGCCAATTGAATGAATTGTTAATGGATAATGAGTAATTGGTAGTTTGTGGCTGTTTTTTTGAATAAGAATGTCGTTTCATCTATTTTTTCCTCTTCAACATATTCATCTACGTCCATCTGCTTTTAAAATTACCATTACGCCAATCCTACCGCCGTTACTACAAGATCGATTAACTTAATAGCAATAAACGGCGCAATTACCCCACCCAAGCCGTAAAGCAAAATATTACGTTGGAGTAATTGATTAGCTGATAGCGGTCTAAACTTCACCCCCGTTAATGCTAATGGAATCAAAGCGGGGATAACTAGAGCATTGTAAATTAATGCTGATAATACGGCTGAGTTTGTACTAGTCAAACCCATAATATTGAGACTTTCTAGCCTAGCTGAAGCAAAAATGACAGGGATAATTGCAAAATATTTAGCAATATCATTGGCAATAGAAAAAGTCGTCAGCGCCCCACGGGTAATTAGCAGTTGTTTACCTATAGTGACGATATCAATTAACTTCGTCGGATCGGAGTCCAAATCGACCATATTTGCCGCTTCTTTCGCGGCTTGCGTGCCCGAATTCATTGCTACACCTACATTCGCCTGTGCTAATGCTGGCGCGTCATTCGTTCCATCCCCCGTCATTGCCACTATTTTACCTTGTGCTTGTTCCCGTTGAATCACTTCGATTTTGTCTTCGGGAGTGGCTTCGGCAATAAAGTCATCAACTCCCGCTTCTTGAGCAATTACACTAGCAGTAACGCGGTTGTCACCAGTTAACATGACCGTGCGTACACCCATGCGCCGCAACTGATCGAAGCGATCGCGGATGCCTGGCTTGACGATATCTTTGAGATAAATTACGCCGTAAATCTCGCCATTGAGCGCCACTGCTAGGGGCGTACCACCTAGTTGAGAAATACGTTCGTAGGCGGCATCGAGTTCGGGAGTTTCTTTACCGTTACGCGATCGCACGAAACCTTTAATCGCGCCTACCGCACCTTTACGTACCTCGCTGCCATCGGGTAGATTCGTCCCACTCATGCGAGTTTTAGCAGAAAATTCAATTCCTTCAGCAGCGTTGCGATCGAAGTCTACCGTTGCTCCCAATTTTTCCGCTAGACGAACGATTGATTTGCCTTCGGGTGTATTGTCAAATACGCTAGCTGCCAAAGCCACCCGTGCAATGTCATTCATGGAATGACCGTTAACAGGTACAAACTCTTCTGCCAGACGATTGCCTAGCGTGATCGTGCCTGTTTTGTCTAAAATCAGAGTGTTGACATCGCCGCAAGCTTCTACGGCGCGTCCAGAGGTGGCTATAACGTTAAATTGCGCTACCCGATCCATGCCGGCAATCCCGATCGCGCTCAATAAACCACCAATTGTGGTTGGGATGAGTGCGACTAATAAGGCGATTAAAATTGCAATACTGACAGGGCTGCTGACATAGTTAGCGACTGGGGGTAACGTTGCGACAACGAATAGAAACACCAATGTTAGAACCGCCAATAATACCGTTAGCGCAATTTCATTCGGAGTTTTAGCGCGTTCTGCCCCTTCTACCAAGGCAATCATGCGATCGATAAAGCCTTTGCCAGGATCGGCGGTAATGCGAATGCTCAATTCGTCCGAGAGAATGCGCGTCCCACCCGTGACGGAACTAGCCACATCCGAACCTGGTTCTTTCAATACGGGTGCAGATTCTCCCGTAATTGCCGATTCATCTACGGAAGCCACGCCATTTAAGACTTCTCCATCGGCGGGGATGATATCACCTGCAACCACCTTCACCATATCGCCGCGATGCAGTTGGGTGGAAGAAATTTCTTGAATCGAGCCATCGGGTAAGAGTTTCTTGGCAATTGTATCTGATTTCGTCGATCGCAAAGCATCGGCTTGCGCCTTGCCTCGCCCTTCTGCTACGGCTTCGGCAAAGTTAGCAAAGACAACGGTGAAGAATAAAATTAGCGCAATTAATCCGTTAAAGAATCGCAGGTTTTCGCCTTGGACTGGACCAAATAAATTGGGGTCAAATGTCATCAAAATGGTGACGATCGTACCCACGTAAACCACGAACATGACGGGATTTTTCAACATCACGCGCGGCTTGAGCTTGACAAAAGATTCTTTTATTGCTCTCTTGTAAAGCCCTTTCGTGTCTACTTTAGGTGTATGCTTGCGATCGCCGCGAGGTCCGTGCGGTCTGGGACGTGGTGGTTTTGACGTAGAAGTTGCAGAATCCATATTTGAGGCGAGTGGTTAATTGTTAATTGCTAATGACTGATAACTAATGGCGATCGACAACGAAAAATTAGCTATTAGCCTTTTTCTTCTAAGTGCCAGATGCGAGTCGAAATCCTTCAGCAATTGGTCCTAAAGCAAGTACGGGGAAGAATGTGAGTACGCCGAGGATCAAAATTACGCCAGCCGTAACACCTGTAAATAGCAGCGTATCGGTTCTCAAAGTCCCAGCAGTTTCTGGTACTGGTTGTTTACGCATCATGCTGTCGGCTAAGAGTAGCAGGGCAACAATTGGTAAGTAACGCCCTGCTAATAAGCTGAAACAAGCACTCAAATTCCACCACAGGGTTGCATCTCCCAATCCTTCAAAGCCAGAACCATTGTTAGCGGCGGCTGAGGTGTATTCGTAGACAACTTGAGAAATACCATGAAAACCAGGGTTGCTGATGCCAGCTAGGGTATCGGGAAAGGCAAGGGTAATTGCACTAGGAATTAAAATCGCGATCGGGTGGACGAGTAGGATAACGCTGGCGAGGACAATTTCTCTTTTTTCAATTTTGCGTCCGAGAAATTCTGGGGTTCTACCTACCATCAATCCTGTCAGAAACACGGTCAAGATTAGGTAAACAAACAAATAAGCAGTTCCCGTACCTTGACCGCCCCAAACCATTTGGACGAACATATTAAATAAAGTGGAAAAGCCACCAGTTGGCATGAGAGAATCATGCATTCCATTGACTGCACCGCACATCGTTCCGGTAGTCAAAACTGCCCACAGTGCTGTTTCTGCCCAACCAAATCTAACTTCTTTTCCTTCTAAGTTAGGACTATCGCCAATTAAGTTATTTACGAGAGGGTTGCCTTGGTATTCACCTACTCCTGTCACCACAACTAAGGTGGTAAAAATAATAAATACCATCCAAAACAGCAGCCATCCTTGCTTTTTATTGTTAGCAAAGATACTGTAGGTGATAATTAAAGCGGCTGGGATACATACCATCGCAATAATTTCTACCAGGTTGGTAAAGGCATTTGGGTTTTCATAAGGGTGAGCGGAGTTAATCCCAAAAAAGCCACCGCCATTTTCTCCTAGCTCTTTAATAATTTCAAAATGGGCAACTGGTCCTCTGGCGATGACTTGGGTTGCACCCTCTAAAGTTGTAACTGTGGCTGGTGCTGCTAGAGTTTCTGGTACGCCTGCAATTAATAACGCGATCGCGCCCACAATTGAAATTGGCAGTAAAATTCGCGTAATCGCTCGCACGAGATCGACATAGAAATTACCCAAGGGTCTACCTGTTAAACCGCGTATAAAAGCAATTCCTACTGCTAGTCCTGTCGCCGCCGAGGTAAACATATGATACGCCAGCGCCAACACCTGAGAGCCATAGCTCAGAGTCGTCTCGCCAGAATAATGTTGTTGGTTTGTATTAGTAATGAATGAAATTGTCGTGTGTAGTGCTAAGTCCCAGCTAGGCGCACCCAAATTTGTCGGATTCAGGGGTAGCCATCCCTGATTCATAATTAAGAAAAAGACTAAAATACCCATGACGATGTTGCTGTAAAGTATCGCCTGGGCGTATTGCCAGCCAGTCATGTCATCTTTAGCACGAACGCCACCTAATGCGTAAATAACGCGCTCTATGGGGTTCGCTACCGGATCGAGTATTGTTTGCTTCTGTAAGAAAACATTAGCCATGTAGCTCCCGAAAAAGGGAGTAATGGCTACTAATATGACTAGCGTTAATGCAATTTGGAAAAATCCTTGCCACATATACCACATATATATTTTTTAACTTGATTGCTTTTGCCAAGCAGCTCTATCAGAATATTATCGTCGGTTTGCTTGGGTTTCTCAGCAACAGCCTATACACGTTTAGCTCGTGCTGTGTTTTACTATTCTGTAAAACAGAAGATTGTGGCGTTTCATTTGCTTTATTTTCTTCTGCTTTGGAGTTGAGCGAACGATCGGCATCCATTTGATAATTCCTATGTTTTAGATGTGAGCTGTTTTATTGTAGAAGCACGCCGCCAAGTACTCTTAAATAACATCTTTTTACCTAACCGAAAACCTTGGCTGTTTGTCTTCGGTTCGCCAGCAATAACGAATGGCTCAAAAACTGCTCTATCGGATGACAAAAATCGTTCTCTGAAACTATCTATCCCAGGAAAGATTTCTGCTAAGAACAGTAGGGTTATAGCAGCTTGATACAATCCTCTACTACACATATATCTCAACTAAATCTTTTGTCAACAATAGGTGATTTTGCTCCCAGTTGAGACTACATCTTAAAGGAGACCAAGAAACAGGATGAGTCTTTCTCAAAACCATTTTAAGTGCTGGAACTACAGCAGGAACGAGCGCCAAAGCCAGTAAGTAATCTCCATATCGGATAGTAGGTTCGTTACCAGCTAATATCAGCTGTTCTTTTCTCATCAAACCTACAAAAACACAATTTTTAGGTAGTTGTATGCGCGATAAATCTATACCAGAGTAAACACTATTCTCTTGAATAGTGACCCCAACTAGATTCGGCTCTCCAAAACTCATATGTTTGACCTATCAGCCAAATATTGATTGCTTTTCATAAGCTAGCTGATGTTGCTTAAGTTTCACAATTAAGTTTAGGTATAAATTTTTTAATGCTGCTGTTTATACCGACGGTAATAACAATAGCAGCGATCGCATACACTAAACTATATATATAATTTATTTTCTTTCTATATCAGAAGGTATATTTAGCACTAAACGCTAGCTAAACGCTGCCTGCTATAGAGCTAAACAGGAAGATATATCAGCGATCGCATGAATTCCATAACTAGGAATGGCAGAATAAAACTGATAAAAGTAAAAAACGTTTACCTACAAATTCTGTATAGAGCTAAGTATTAAGAAATCCAAGTATTAAGAAATCGCTGTTTAGACATTTCATAGTACTTTGCCCACAAGCGTGACATATGCTGACCTTTTTCATACGTTCTGTAACTGCTGTATCGTTTACGCTAACCACATCTCTGCTAGCAGGATACGACGGAGATTTTATCAGACAACCAAATCTCCAAAAGTTGCAAGCAGATAAGGAGTGTATCGGATGCGACTTGTCGCAAGCAAATTTAGTTGCAGCAAATTTATCCGGAATCAATCTTAGAGCAGCTAATTTACAGGGAGCCGATTTAAGAGGAGCCAATTTAGCAGGAGCAGATTTAGAATGGGCAGATCTTAGAGGTGCAAATTTAACAGGAGCTAATTTAACTAGAGCCAACTTAGAAAATACCTCTATGAGCGGAATCAATTTGCAGAACGCAAATTTACAACAATCTAATTTGAAAAGAACCGATCTGCGAAACGCTAACTTGACTAGTGCTAACTTGCTCGATAGCGCGATCGCTATCAACAGGAGTGCCATCCTTTGCAACACTACGCTACTCGATGGAAGTATGTCAAGGCGCGATTGTCATCGCAACAAGTAACGGAATTCTTACCTTCTAATATGAGCTACTGCTTCAACCTCACTTGTTCGCATCCACAGAATCCTTCAAATGTAGAGTTCTGTCAGAGCTGTAAGTCCTCATTACTTTTGCAACAACGATACCGCATCCTCAAACCAATGGGTCAAGGCGGAATGGGGAGAACTTTTTTGGTTGTAGATGAATCCTATGCGTCTAAATCCCTATGCGTACTCAAGCAATTTTTACCTCAATTTCACATTTGCGATCGCCAGCAGCAAGCTTTGGCACGATTTGATCGAGAAGCCCTACGACTAGAAGCTTTGGGTCAACATCCTCAGATTCCGCACTTACTAGATCGCTTCGAGCAAGACGGACACCAATACCTCGTGCAAGAGTTTGTAGACGGGCGAACCCTGGAACAAGAATTTGCTGAGGAAGGTGCTTTCGATGAAAGTAAAATTAGACAGTTACTTAACGATTTGTTGCCTGTTTTACACTTCATCCACAGCCGCAATATCATTCATCAAGACATTAAGCCTGCAAACGTTATTCGCCGTAGCAGCGACGGTCAATTAGTATTAGTTGATTTTAGTGTAGCTAAGTGTGCTACTGGTCCAGCATTAGGACAGACTGAAACAATTATTGGTAGTGCAGAATACGCCGCACCAGAACAAATTAGGGGTAAGGCAACGTTTGCTAGCGATCTTTACAGTTTGGGAGTAACTTGCATCCATTTATTGATTCAAGTACCTCCCTTCGATATATTTGATAGTAGTGAAGATAGTTGGGTATGGCGATGTTATCTGGGCTTACCAGTCAGCGATCGCCTCGGTCAGATCCTCGCTCGCCTATTGCAAAATTCTACTAGATGGCGCTATCAATTGGCGACAGAAGTTATTAGAGATTTGAATGCTGAGTTCTTACAAAATCCAATCTGCCCAACTATAGCTGCGTCGCAGCAAAGCAATTTCGCTCCTGTATTGAATTCAAAAACTAAAGTTAAAGCTTTAAACTTAATTAACTCATTTCTTACTAAGTCGCCGGAATTCTCTGTAACTGTATTCGAGCCACAGACTCGCTGTTGGTATCGCATCCAAAATGCCGGCGAGGATTCAGCATCAGTTCAAGATACAGCACTCCTTTTTCAATTGCAAACAGCGATTCCATTATCTGACACTCGTACCAAAACTGCGCCTCAAGTTTCGGCAGTGGAAGCAAAAAATATTCGCAAAAGCTCTAGACTATTTTTAGATTTAGTTTGGTTAACAACTATAGGTTTAGCAATATTTACTTGCCTAAGCTTAGGAATAAAATCACACCCGCCTGCATTCGACTTAAAAGTAGAGCTTTCTCAAATTTGCTTTTTGCCAAATCTTCAACTCATTCAACCTTTACTAAACCTGAAATGACTCAGTGATTCTTAAAATAGGCAAAGATTTCGTATGCGTACCTTAGAGGTTTTTTCAATTGAAACAAGGCAGCCGAGGCTCGATCGATCTACTGATAATATACCTGGGAGAGGGGATTCACCCGATCTATCTCTATTATTGGCTTCCCATACCCAAGCACTAGCAGTCATATTTGTTGCGGTGATTCTTTTAGTTTTGAGGAAAGTTATCAAAGGAAAAAATAGATTTTCTCAGAACTACCGTTTGCGGGAAGTTAACGAAATTCCCTGTCGTAAATGTCGTTTCTTTTGCCAAAGTAACTATCTCCAATGTGCTGTTAACCCTTCTAAAGTTCTAACTCTAGCCGCACTCAATTGCCCTGATTATTTTCCTAAGTAGAAGTGTTCTTGGTTAACAAATCTTTTGAATTAAGAGTAATATAATATTAAGAATATTAAGTATAATAGTATCTAAGTCTTGCAGACTCATCCCGTTCGCCTTCTGCTTTGAGATAGAACTTTGAATGAGGCATCGCTTAATTAAGGACGAAACCTTTGTATCCGATAGAAAATTTAGGTGGAGTTCGCTGTGGCAAGTTGTCAGCCTATTTATAGTGGTGTTGATTCTAGAGTTCGTTACTCCCGTAGATTATGTTTTTGGCTATCTTTATACGGGACCGATTTTAATTTCTGCTTCCCGTTTGGGTAGGAAAGCAACATTTTACGCTACCCTCATTGCTGTAGTTTTAACGATTTTAAACTTGTGGATTCCTGGGGACGAACTCGTGCAACCCTCTACATTGGCTAGCCGCATCATTGCCGCGATCGCTCTGATTGTGACAGGAATTCTGAGCGATCGCAATCGTCAATACGAACAGGCGATCGCGCAGCAGCAAATTCAGTTACAATCCCAGGAGGAATTGGCTAGAGTCAGAGAAGATTTCGCCTCTACACTCACCCACGACTTGAAAACTCCCTTATTAGGAGCAATTGAAACTCTCAAGGCATGGGAACAAGGAAAATTCGGTACGGTTACGCCTACTCATTACAAGATACTAGAAAAGATGATCCGCTCGCATCAATCTACCTTACAACTGGTAGAAACGCTGCTGGATGTTTATCGCAACGATACGGAAGGATTGCAATTACAATTAGCATCTGTGGATTTAGTCGCAGTTGCACAAGCAGCGATCGCTTCCTTGACAGATCTCGCCTCCTCGCGTCAGGTTTATATTAATTTGGGGTACGGAGACTCAGATTTTCGCCGTGCCATGTGGGTTCAGGGTGATGCGCTGCAATTAGAACGGGTGTTTACTAATCTCCTGACCAACGGCATCAATCATTCCCGTCGCGGTGGTAAGGTAGAGGTGGTGCTGGAATCTCAGGCAGGATATTGCGTCGTCAAAGTTGTGGATAACGGGTTGGGAATTACTAGCGAACAATTACCGCATCTATTTGAACGATTTTACCAAGGACATAGCGATCGCCAAGCAAAAGGTTCTGGGTTGGGATTATACTTGACAAGGCAAATTATCACCGCGCATGGAGGTAAAATTTGGGCAGAGAATCGTTTACCTCAAGGCGCACTGTTCTGTTTTCGCTTACCCGCTTTGTCAGTTTATACATAAGAATGTCTCCTTGCTTACGGTTACTCCTGGTTGAAGATGACGAACTGTTTCGCCTCGGTTTAGAAGTCAAATTACAACAAGAATCGGGTATTGAAATTGTCGCCGAAGCGGTGGATGGGGAAACAGCCGTTGAGATGGTACAGCGCCACGTCCTCGATGTGGTATTACTGGATGTAGGTTTACCTGGAATTGGTGGTGTAGAGGCGTGTCGGCAAATTAAACAGCAAAATCCTCAGTTACCAGTTTTAGTCTTAACTTCCCATTCCCAAAAGTCTTTGATTGCGCGATTGATTGCCGCAGGAGCGGCGGGTTATTGTTTGAAAGGGATTGCTGCCGAGACTTTGATTTTAGCAATTCGTTCGGTTGCGTCTGGTGCGTCTTGGTGGGATCGCACGGCAACTACAGAAATTCGCACTACATTCGATCGTAACCTAGATACGAGTGAGGCGATCGCCTCCACAGCAAAAACTATCCCACCGCTAACGCAACGGGAGCAAGAAATTCTAGCCTTGATTGCGGCAGGGAAGTCCAATCAAGAAATCGCTGCTACCCTATACATTACCCCAGGCACGGTCAGGGTACACGTTCATACCATTATCCAGAAATTAGGAGTGCGCGATCGTACCCAGGCGGCGGTGTTGGCAATTCAAAAAAAACTAGGAAAGCAAAGTTAACTGGAGAAGTTGCTGTTCTAGAGATGTTAAATAGGTAGTATAGAAATCGACAAAACTACCCGAATTTCTGTAAGCTGTATTGAGGCGATATAAAGCTGTCTTACAACTGGTTGCGGGTTTTGTGTAAAAGTTGATGTGAAATATTGAGCGGCAAGGTCAAGCTGAGCCTTTAAGGGGAAAGAACGCTCTATTGTGATACGCTTCTAGGCTTTTTTCCCCAGTATCCCCGTTTCCCAGGCACGACAAATCTGGGTCTTGAGCGCCGAGACCTTTTGGAGACTGGATGACGAGAACTTTAGCTCTGGCAGAAATGCCGGAGATTAATCATCGTGTATGCTAAACTTTTCAAGGCATAGTGCAATTGACTGATCCGCTCGAAGCGCAGCAGTAAACGCCGAAACTTATCTTCCCAAGCGAACACTCGCTCGCTCGTGTTAAACCGTTCTTGAAAAATAGCCGGGTTGAAAATCGGCTGGCGTCCCCGTTTCAGAGTCTTTCTCCCACGGCGATTTTCAGGAATGTTGGGAACCATGCCCCGATTGAAAATCGCTTTCCGGTTCGCTCGGCTATCGTAGGCAGTATCAGTAGATCAACAAGTTCAGCTAGGCAGCGGTAAAAAAATGGCTGGAATCACCGGAAACTGACGCTCTATGGCATGGGATAAGAACTCTAGCATGGTGTTGAGGGGAAATAAATCCCGATAGACTAGACAAACTCCGGGTTTGCGACGACTAACAAAGTGCCAGAGCAAATACACCCATAAATTAACTAACACAAACGCCAATGCAACAAATAAGAGGCGGACAACAGGATTTTTGGTGGTCGTGCGAATGCGACAATGATTCTTGATTCGATAGCTGGTTTCAATGCCAAAGCGGCAGCGATAATCCTGATGCAGTGTGGAGAGAGATACTTTTGTGCCGTGAATGACGTAGAGCAAGTACCCAACGCCACATCGTCCACGTTGACCGCGTTGGTAGCGACAGACAATGCCCAGATTGCACTCTACCGTGCCGTAGGAGCCACTCAAGTTGTAACGGCTGAAATAACTCTTGCGCCCCTTGAGCAATTGGCGCGTACCGCCGTGCTTACCTCGGACAATAGCTGGCATGACAAACGGCAAGTTGAGCGCCTTGAGCCAACGAATCACGGCTACACTGAAAAAGCCACGCTCCAGATACAAACGCTTGATGCGTAAGCGCAGGGGAACCAGGGCGGCGAGCAGATAGGTCAGGGTTGCCAAAGAGCGTTTCTTGTCGATGCACCGCATGAACTGCCAGCGTGACACGCTTATTTCGAGCAATCACATAAACCGTAGCATAAGCGAAGAACTTCGTTGTCCCTGCTTTGGCTTGAGCGCGGTAAATGTAAGGCTGTTCTATCTCGCTGGGGGTGCCATAGTACGGAAGCAGATGCAAGTCGATGGCAAGCCGCTGTTTGCCTTTGGCGATTCGAGGCGGTACCCGACTTTGTAATGTCTGATTCAATTGCGCTTCCAAGCTCTGCATATGGTTGAGTTTATCGAGATGGTAGCGGATTGTATTTCCACTCGGCACCCCTTGCAATCGTTGTGTTGTATGTTCAATGCTGTCTTGCTTGCTGGCCGCTCGAATCAAGATTTGCATCAGGGTTTCGGGGCTACACGCGCCTTGTGTCGGAATCGTCAAGTGCTCCAGTAGACAATCGAGCGTTGCTGACAAGGTAGTTTCATCGGTGAGCGCAGGCTCCACAGATAATGAGGATGGGGACAGAGGCATGGCTATTTTTCGATTTATGCTTAGCCTGACTCTACCCTTTTCCTAGAGGATTTTCGATCTACTGAAATTAGCTCTTGGCTTATAGCAAAAATGGCACGAGCCTTGTCTTCTGCGTAAGTCTCGGCAGTCACAGCACTTTTCAACTATTCTCCATAAACCGTCACAACAATCTTTCTCTGTCGCGGCTTGATGTCGCATTCAAGATGGAAGATCTGCTGCCAGGTTCCAAGCTGTAACTTACCCTCATGTACTGGCACAGTTAGAGAAGGTCCCAGCCACGTTGCCTGCAAATGAGAATGTCCGTTGCCGTCATGCCACATTTGCTCGTGTCCGTATTCTCGGCTCGGTGGAATCAGCTTATTGAGAAGTTCGGGTAGGTCGCGTTGCAGTCCTGGCTCAAATTCAATTGTGCCGATGCTTGCCGTGCTACCAATGTTGAAAATGTGAACCATTCCCGTTTTAATCCCAGAATTTTTCACAATTCGACTAACTTCATCAGTTAGGTCATGCATATCTCCATGACTTTTGGTGGAAATTTCGATTTGCGACTGATGAACTATGACTGATAACGCCCTTCCACTTTCTAGTCATGTTACATGGAAGTATTTTGGTTGTAGCAATCAATCGCTTAAAATGTACCGCCAGGACTAGTAAATTGAAACCTTCCCAAACCAAGATACTGGCTGCGAACTTTCTCTCCTGGTGGGAACGCTGCGACTTTAAATAAGTAAACGCCACCGAAGGAAGGATTCTTTACCGAACGCAGTCGAATTGTCACTGTCTGTCCTGGTGGTACTGGTGGATTAAATCCAATCGAGATCGTTTTTTGTTGGCGATCGTTCGCGATCTCGCCCAAAGTTAGCTCTGGTTCGGTTTTCGTTTCTGCGCGAATACCTTTTAAGTTAAATGCTAAGTTTTCTTTTCCAAGCTGTTGAGTCAACGTGATTTTTTGCAATGGTTCTCCCGCAGCTTGAGGTAAATGAATTGTGAAATAGTAGCTAGCTGATACCCCAGGACTGATATCTGTAACTCTGGCTTTAACGAGTTGCGGGGGTTGTACGAATTGAATCGTGCCATCTCTTAACTTCACAGCTTGGACGCTTGGCGCTCCTAATACTCCTAAGCTGGCAAGTAGAGTCAACCCCAAGCCTAACCTTTTACTAACTTTCATTGCATTGATAGATTAGCCATTTAACTCTACTGTAGTTGGGGTTTTCAGCTTCCATCTCTAGTCCGTTAATTTTAGTCTTTCATGCCAAGTAGCAATAGATTCATCGGGATAGCGTTGATGATAACGATCGCCTGCAACTTCAGGAATCTCCGCCCAACTCACCGCGAAATCAATCATAAAGTGGGTGCGTTTTGGTGGTTTAGGTAGATCGGTATTGATTGCCCTAGCTTTGGGGTGCATTAACTCTGGGTAGCTCAAAGCGTATACCGAATGGTACGCGCGGTTTCGCGCAAGTCTTTCGCCAAACCCTGATAAATTGAGATGCAGCATTAGCTGGGGACTACTTGAGCGGCGAGGAGTCGTAGTGTGCCAGCAGATCGGCTATATTTTGGTAGATAGCAATACAACCTGCTTGACGTAAGTTTTCTGCTGAAAAACCACCAGAAAGTACACCAATCGTGCGTAAGTGAGCCTTGCTTGCAGCTTCTGCGTCATAGGGTGTATCGCCCACAACAATGGCACGATCGGGAGCAATGTTACCTAACTTATCCAGCGTGACCAAGAAGACATCCGGCTCTGGCTTAGGATCGTGGATTAAATAACCTGTAATTCTGGCTGAGCAGTGTAATTCCACTGAGGCAAGAATTCATCAAAGACAA
>NZ_RSCK01000106.1:0-19953 GCF_003991895.1 Chroococcidiopsis cubana SAG 39.79 | reverse complement strand
CCCAACGACTCTAGAACCCCCCCCCCAAACATAGGAGTTAGGTCACGATAGAACAAGGGTTTCAGGCATTGCTCGCTCCAAGTTGTAATAAAAACTATTACAAATCAGCTCGAAAAATGGCTCGGTATCGATAAAGGCATCTGTTATAAAACCAAGATGCACCTTTTAAAAGCCAAAGCCGAGACAAACATAGCTGGGTTCGCATCCTGACATGGGAACAAGTTTTAACCCCGACTTCTCCGAGCAGAGCGGATTCAGAAGTAATGTTATTGCGATCGCTTGCATTTGTCTCGGCTCCCAGCAGGAGATTCGAGATGTTCCAGGAGTACGAAAATCAGTTTGTCGCATCACACAAACCTTACATCGACCGCAACCAAGCAACTGCTCACCTAGAGGCGCTGGGCTACCAGCAGGGAGATGCCGTCTACGTCCGAGCTTTCTTGCCCAAAGAAGATCCCCGCTACGCGCCCAACACCGGACGTAAAGCCGATCGCCTCAACTGGGAGCAAGTAGAACGTTGGCAAGCACAAGGATATGGCGTTTATATCGTGGTGAATGGTGGGGGACATAAAGACGAAGACGTAAAGTCCTGCCGTGCCATCTTCTGCGAATTTGACGATCGCCCGATTGAAGACCAAAAAGAGTTTTGGCGCTCTCTAAACTTGCCAGAACCAACATTACAAGTACAAACCCGCAAATCCGTACATACCTATTGGGTATTTGATGCAGCAATAGAAATTGATGCTTGGCGCAAATTACAAACTGACCTGCTCATTCGCACTGGCTCCGACCCTGCCTTAAAAAATCCCAGTCGGGTCATGAGACTGGCTGGTTCTTACCATATCAAACCTGGGTGCGAACCAGTACGCTGCAACATCATTCACTGTGGGGACAAGCGTTGTAGCTACGAGGAGCTACGCGCTGCTATTCCACTACCAAAACCACCAGCGACTAAACTGCCGCTGTTGCAACCGTCTTGTGGATCTACACCTCAAGGACAACGCTATGAAGAGATTCAGGTTCCAGTGCCGGAAGCAGTTCCCTTAGAAGCGTGCCTTTCCAAGGAATCTCGCCTACTACTTGAATCTGGAGTCAGCGAAGGCAGCCGCAACGTATCGGGAGCTAAATTAGCGCGTGACTTGATTGGGACTGCTACCTACCTCCAAGCGATCGGGCAGCATTTTAACGGCAACCCCCAGCAAATGCTAGAAGACTATGCTAATCGCTGCACCCCACCCTTACCTGCTTCTGAGGTAGATGCAATCTGGAAATCAGCCGAAAAAGATCGCCCTGGTCCTAGCTGCCAGCCAGAAGGAGTGGAAGCTTGTATCAGAGCATGGTACTGGAAGCATCACCTCAAACCAAATCGACAGCAGCAAGCTACCCAGAAAAGTCATAATCAGGTCTCTGGGAGAGGATTTGGTCATGGCAACGGTAGCAATGTTGGGAAACCACCCGTTGCTGCTGTAACTTTGTGCGATCGCATTAGAGAAATTCTCTCGCGGCACGAAACTGAATCAGTTGTTGCCAGCGCCTTGATGGACTTAGCTACTGCTACCGGACGCACGTATAACGAGATTAACTCTCTAGCTAGGATTATTCGGGCTGAAGGCGAACTAGCCACCGAAGTCATTGCGGCAGTCCAGTCCTTTCAAGGAATACTCAAGAGTTGTCGCAAGCGGTTGGACATTGGACGCTATTTAGATAAGGCATTAGCCGACCCGCTAGTGTCTATGGCAGCAGCAATGCCCACCGCACCAGAGTACCTATTTAATACTTTTCTTGCCTCTAGTGCCTCGCGCATCGGCACGGCAGCGAGAGTCGCGATCAACCCAGAAGGCGGCTATACGCAACCTTGTATTTTCTGGACGGCTAACGTCGCCCACAGCGGTCAAGCCAAAACTCCACCCCAGCAGGCAATTCTCAAGCCGTTAGAGGAAATGGAAGCAGCAGCCAAAGAGATCCACGACATTCAAATGGAGGATTACGAGAATGACAAGGATGCTGATGGCAAACCACCAGTGCGACAGCGGCGGTTGCTCAATAACGTTACCACTTCCACCAAAATTCGGATTCATGACGAGAATCAACGCGGCTTGCTGGAATATCTGGACGAGTTAGTAGCAGACTACCAACGCTTGAACCAGTATAAGAGCGGTAAAGGCGACGACCTACAACTAGAACTATCGTTTTGGAATGGCTCTGGTGGAAATTTTGACCGTCACGATGCTCGGCTATTTTTGGGGCGCGTTGCTTTGAGCAAGACGGGGACGTACCAATGGGACACGTTGGCGCGGTTGATGGCAGACGAAGTTAACTTCATTGCCTCCGGTTACTCGTCTCGGTTTCTCTACTGCTCGATTATCGATGCACCAGCTCGGTATCTCGACTTGTTATCTTCTCGCTCTGCTAATACTCTCAAACCATTGTTGCAGGAGTTGTACGGGGAATTAGAAAAACTGCCCCAATCTGACTACCTACTCTCCCACGAAGCTAAAGTGCTATTTCAAGGGTGGAACCATACTTTAGTTAACGCCGAGATTGAAGAAGTGCATTTTGGGCTATCGCTAATCTACGCCAAGATTGAGTCTTATACGGCTCGGCTCGCGCTGTGGCTGCATATAGTTAATGCCGTGCTGCGCGGTGAAAACCCCATACCAGTCATTAGTGGCGAAACGATGCAACACGCGATCGAAATTGCCTCTTTTTATCTATGGCAACACAAGCTGATCCACGCGCATAACGCACCTAACTGCCAGTTAGAAGGGCTTTTCCTCAAGGTACAGACTCAAGCCGAGAAGTTTTTTACCAAATGCAGTAAAGGTGTAGGAGCATCGTTCCTGAAGACGCGGATCAATGCCCTGAAAAATTGGGCAGTAGAAAAAATTCGCTGCTCGATTTTCCAGCCGTTAGCAGCAGCAGGTCACGGTCGGATTGAGGGAGAAGGCAGCGAGATGGTCTACATCCCCAATACCCAACCGGATGCCAGTGGCGATCGATTGGTGGATGTTGGTGGTGAGTTGATGGCATCACCAATCGCTGAAAGCCCCACTGTTTCTAGCTTACAAACACTAATTGGTGAAATTGGTGAACAAATAGACTCTACCTTGACTGCCAAGCTGTCAAGTGAAGCGACAACTCAAGAGGGCAACGCTTACGCCTCACCCCACCGGACAGTTGCCTCAACGGGGGACACCCCCGCACGGCACTGTCCTCACCAATTCACCAATTCATCCGCCCAAAGCTTTGCTAATACTGGCACTCTCGCAGTTGATGAGTGCGCCAATTCATCACCAATCGTACCAATTGCACCAAGTCAAACAAAGTCGCTACAACAATTACCAAATGCAAGAGAATTAGCAGCACAAGTGTTGGGCTGTGCCACATGGGTAGAGTTGGCACAACAGATAGATCGCAGTGCCAAAAAGCTGATGAAGGCTGCTAGTTGCATGAGTTCGCAGCAACGCGATCGCATTGCTAACTTATTAACTACACATTTGTGTTCTAATCCCGATGCGCTTTCTCAGTTGGCTTGGATACCAAAAAAGCTGCGGGACGTTGTGTTGAAGCAACTGAGTTTTACAATTCGACAAATGAGAAGGAGTGCAGAAAGTTTAGAACTTTATTGGGAACACATTTCTAATTGCCAGTTTGTTTGTGCAGTACTCCAGGAAAACGATCGCCTGCGATGGACTTTCCAAACTCCTGATGGCGATACCATCTCTGTTTTGGATCTCAAAGTAATTGCGGCGATCGCCCAACGAGCAAAAAGTTAGTTTCGGTTTAATCCTACCCCCAGTCATTAGCAGCTAGACTTAAGTATCAGAAGCAAAGCATACTTTAATGAAGTCACACAAAAGCTTCACTACAAACAATAATGGGAACTGGATGAGATAGTGTTGGCAAACTATTATTATTTAGCCATTCGCGCATATTATGTTGATTGTAAATCTGCACCAGTTGGTTGAATAAATCCTGACCTGTTACACTATTGCGTCGCAGCGCATTTATCTCTCGGCTGATTGCCCCAGTCATTGAACCGCGAAACACTTTTTCTAAAATATTAACTTGGGCTTTTACTTCCTCTTCTTGGATTGTTTTAAAAAATACTCTCAGTTCTCGTAATATGTACCGCTGCCCCTGAGTCAATCGCTGGTGGAAATCGCGTTCTGCTTGGCGATGCTTGACTTCTTCAGCAAATTGACGCTTGACACGCATAACAGCAGAGTTATGGTCTTGGGGAAGCGCGGCAACGGGAGTGGTTGAATCGGATTTAATTGCCCCCAGAATGCGGGGAATGTCTCTTGAAATGACATCTCCTTTGTCATCTATCAAAAATAACTGCTGGTAGCCTTTGATATCGAGTCGATTGGGGTCTGAAGCTTCACAAAACACGTATGTCGCCTGATGCATTGATACTTTAGCTGTACGAATACCATTGGGTAAATTGGCAATCCGCTCGAATTCACCAGGGTCATTCTTCTGTAATTGTCTGAGAATTTCTTCAGCTTCATTTAAATCCAAAAATTCCTCTGATTCTGGCTCAAAGAGACTCAACTGTTTGCCCTTTTGTTCGTAAATGGCATACATTGCTTCTTCGTTGAGTTGCTCAGTTCGATCCAAAATGGCAGCATCTTCACCAATAGTGTCATGAATTTCCTGAATCCGATTTTTGAGCTTTTGCTTCAAGCCTAAGTTGCGTTCGATGCCCAATTCTGGTAGAAAGTTGAAGCCATAAATTACATCTTTATCGCTACCAATTCGGTCAATTCGACCAAAACGCTGAATCAATCGCACTGGATTGAAGTGCAAATCGTAATTGACGATCAGGTCGCCGTCTTGAAGGTTTAAACCTTCAGCTAAGACATCGGTGGCAATCAGCGTATTTATTTGGTTTTCTCCAGGTTTGAATTTATATTCCTGATTAGCTAATGGTGCAAATCTTCCGACTAGACGCACTTTTTTCGGGCTGTTACTGCTATAAATTACCTCAATGTCATCTAACTGACCTTGTGGATTCAAGTTGTCGTACAGATACTTAGCTGTATCAGCATACTGGGTAAAAATTAATCGTTTCTTGTCTTTGAAAGGAGGTTTAGATAGCCACTGTTTGAGTTTTTGTAATTTTGCATCTTTATCGGGAGCGATCGGTGCAACTAATTCTTGAATTTTTTTTAAAAGTTTAAGATCGTGTTCGATATGCTGCTGTAATCTTTCTGCATCAAAATCAGCTAAGTCATATTTATCTGAGACTTGACGTAAAGCATCCATCAAGTCTTGTTCTTCAGCTTCGTTATAATCTTCGGATAAGAGAGTTTGTGCTTCTTCTCCGGCGGGAACAAATCCTCGCTCCAGTCCACTGAGAAACCGTTGATGCACGAGCAACAATTTTTTGATAGTTTCTTGAAAGGCGTAGACACTGGACTCGAACCGCTTAAACAACAACACTCGCATCAAACCGCGCAGATTTGCACCAGCCCGTTGCAATGTGGTGTATGGTTCTTGCTTCTGTTTGGATTTTAAGACATAGTTCCACAGTCCATAGCGGGCATAGCTGAGTTCATCAACTGGTGGCTTGACTAGTAGGCGCTTACGAGATTTTCCTATGTATTGACGTAATTCTTGGTAAAGCCCCTGGTAAGTATCCTCGATGCTGTACTCTATGGTTTCTAGTTCTCGCTTGGGGAAAAAGCGATGCTTCCCGCCAACAATGACGTAAGCCCGTCGCGTACCGTTGAGGTACTCTCCAAAGCTAGATGGATCGACTGGTTGATGGGTAGCAGCGTCGAATCCGTAAAAACGTAAGATGTGATTGCGGGTGCGGCGAATCAGGATGTGAGATAGTAACTCTGGCAGTTTCTTTTCGCCCCTTTCAACTAACCGAAAGTATTCTTTCAAGTCAGGGGGGTCTATGGGTAAGTCAGTTTTATCGTCTTGATGGAATAATTTCAGTTGGTAGTAGATATCCCAAGCACTCTTGTTGCGGGGAGTTGCTGTTAACAGACAACAGCGTTTACCAGTAGCTAAAAATGTTTCTAAAACTTTATAGCGTTGAGTCGTGTTATTTCGCAGGTTGTGGCTTTCGTCAATTAGTACGAAGTCTCTATCTTTATACTTGAAATCATCCAAGAGAGCCTTGAATCCACTCTCATCATCTTCCTTCAACAACCCCATTGACAGAACGCGGGCATTCAGTTGGTAAACTTCGTTGTAACGTTCCCACATTTCTATCAGTGGGGGAGGGCAGATAATAAAAGGACGGGCGCGTTCTATTTGTTCAAAGCGTTTGACAATTGCCGCCCCAATGAAGCTTTTACCCAGTCCAACGACATCAGAGACAAAAGTCCCACCGTAGTCTCGAATATTGTTAATAGCATGAATCACAGCAACTTTTTGGAATTCTGCTAATTGTTTGGTAATTTCGTCTTCTAAAATAATGTCTTTTGCAGCTGTATCCTCTAGGCGATCGCGCACTAAGGCATAGAGAGTTTTCATGTAAACATCATAGGGACGGGCGAGGGAAACAGCCCAAGACTGTTTCATTTCTCGCATCAAAGCTTCATTAAAATCTTCTCCTTCGTTCCAGAGTTCATCAAACCAGTGGGTTAATTCTGCATGGTTATCGTTGCCATGAATCACTACATTTAGTTCAGTGTTGTGAGTGATGCCGGAAAGGGTAAGATTAGACGATCCGACAATAGCAATGCCATTTTCTGCACGTTGTACGGGTCTACCTTTGTTATCAAAGACAGCACCGTAGTCAAAAATATAGGCTTTGGCGTGTAAGGTTCCTTTGGTGTAAACCTTCACATGAAGCCGTTTTTCTTCAATCATCTGCACTAGGTTTTTTACCAGTGCCTCAGCTTCATCAGTCTGATCCATTAGTTCTATACTGGAACGGATATTGGCTGCTGTATCCGCTGCCATTTGTTTAACTTCAGGGCGTTTGGGATAGGTTTGAGCTTCAACTTTATCAGCAATTAATTCTAGTTGTCGGTATCCTTGGGCGATTTGTTCGATTGTTTCGCGGTTGGTGGTGTTGCCAATTAGTAAGCGTAATTCTTTAATATTGGTGAGGCGATCTGCAATGGCGGTGAAGCCAGAAAGAAAGAAGTAACCTACTGCAAAATGAGCTGCTTCTGAAGAGTCAAGAATGCGGTTGATTTGGTCTACTAATTTACGCTCGCGGTTATCTATAATGTCATGAGTTGGCATAAGTTTTTACTTAGAAATGCAAATCTAGACACGCCAGCGGCTGACTCAAGAGTTCGCTGATGTGTGCGGATAAATATAAATATTTAAGGTTGAAAGTAAATACGGTTTAAGATGCTAGGACTTCACTGAGGACAACAACGGACAAGCCGGACACATTGCGAAAGCCCCGCTCGTTAGTAATAAATTGGGTACAATTGACAGATAAAGCTGTAGCAGCATGAATAGCATCAGGTGTTTTTATATTAGTGGTAGCCCTGAGAGTTGCAGCTTGCTTTCTTCTCGGCTTGGCTGATGGGAATCAGTCGCATTTCTGAAGAGAGAAGGAGATTTTCATATTTTGCAATCAGAGCATTATTTGCACTTCTTAACGGGACGACTAGCGTTTCCATTAGTATTAGTTCACTGCTAATGATTTCAACTTCATTTGTTTGAAATTTCAACCATAATGGTTGTAGTAGTGAAGCATAAATTTGATTCTCTTCAACAGTATAAATAACTGGTGATGTATCTATATAAATAATGCTAGATGATGGGATATTTAACTGTCCCATGTCTGTTTCATTCCTAATTCTTCCACGCTCTGGGTTTGTTGCTTATATATTGTTTTATTAACTCCTCATCTGAAACTGTAGATGTCACGTCTACTAGCCCGATACCATGTAATTTTGCAACGGAAGCAATTCTCAGATTCTTAAGGTTTTGTGCATTTTCTTCAGCTTCTTGTATTTCTTTTCTTTTTTTTCTGATAAACTCCTTTGCTTCTTCTTCAGTAGGTGGTTCTGCTATATAAGAAGATAAGTCTACTTCTTCAGTCTGACCATCTTCATAGTATGCTGTCACGGTTATGTAGTTAGGTGAATGACCATATTTAAGGTCGTTTTTGGCAGCAGCGATCGCTTTTTCTAAGCTAGGCACAATTGCTACTTCATCTCCCTCAATATTTTCGACTTTGAAAGCAAAAGGTTTTTTCATGATGTCCTCCTTGAGGTGAATGAGCGTTATTCTGAGGACTAGCTGCTATCTAATCCCTTTTCTAGCTTCCTTACTATCCTTCTATCACAATCCGTAAAGGGCAGCAACGCGATCGTCTATTTCTTTTTCCCACACCTCACACCCAATTCCTTTTGCATCTAGACATTTTTGGACTAATTTAGATATTGCTTCTCGCTCATTAGTAGAAGCATTGGGAATAGGAATTTTTTCGACATATTGACGAAAAAAGCGTAAATAGCCACCTCTAATTTGAGTGCTTAACTCAATGTAAAAAGTTTCAACTACAGAAGAATTAAGTACGCCAAGCAAATATAAGTCATTTGTTGGAATAAAATAGCCTGTGTTGTTCAAATACATACCTTTACTATCAAAAGCAAAACGTAGTTCTTTAGCGATATCAGGAAATACAATCTTTGTTACTTCTAATCGCTTTATATTACTGGGACTTGCTTGGAGTTCATACCATTTGTAATCACCACCCGACCGCCCTACAGATTCCTTTCCTGTTTTCTTTGGTGTTAACTCTGCTTGCCATTGAGCTAAATGAGCTTTGATTGCAGGATAAGTATCTATATCGATGTCACGTCTTGTAAAAATTAACCATCGCTCTTGCCTGTCAACATACCACTTACGAATGTCCTTGCCTACTGCTAGCGGCTTAATAATTTCTGCACTTTTGGGGTCTTTGGCAATTAATTCTGCTCGTTTCAAACCATCAATGATAAATGCTTTATTAAACCCAGTTTTAACACCATAATAAATCTGACCATCAATATATTTGCCTAACGAAATACCTACTAACTCCATTTTTTCTAGTCGATTAGCTGAAGTGTTATCAGTTAGCATCCAACGCGAACTGTTGACAGCTGTATGCGGTAAAACTTGCCCCTTTTCTCGAATAATCGCTAATACATTAGGATAAGGAGCTTCTAAAGATTTAACTTGAGTAAAAATAGTTGAAGAGCTATCTACTTTTCGATTTTTTGCAATAAAAATCATTGGGTATGCTGTCGCAGTTTTAAAGACGGGCAAATCTCCAAAATCTGTAATACTTTGTATATTACAAGTTTCAGCAATATACTTTCTTAGTTTTTCCCCATAATTGGCACGAAACCATTTATTTGACGAAATAAATGTTAGCATTCCTTCAGAATTCAACAATTCTAAAGCGCGAGCATAAAAGAAACAGTATAAATCAGCTTTTCCTGTATAAATAGATGGATAAACCTTTTCCAACGTTGGCTTTAAGTGTTTAATTAATTCTTGTCGCACGTATGGTGGATTCGCTAAAACGATATCAAACCCACCATCTACAAATACTTCAGCAAACTCTACTGCCCAATCAAACCCAGATACTTTGCTGCTACCATGAGTCAATAGAGCGATTTCCGTCTTCAGCGTTGTAATCTCTTGTTCTAAAGCCTTCTTTTCACCCCATAAATGTGCCTTCATATAACGGGCTTTAGCATCTCGATACTGCTGTATACTTATAGCTTGAATCGATCCCATCCTTTTAGGGTTAGGTGCAATCAGACTATCTCCCACTTCGATTTTATATTTCAGGTTTGGTAGTGGTGGCGGATTGTCTCCTTCATAATCTACTGCTAGAGATAACCACAATCTTAATCGAGCAATGTTGACAGCAAATGGATCGATGTCTACTCCATAAAGATTGTTTTCGATAATCTCTAACTTACGTTGGTAGGTAGATTTAGAATCTAGTTTTTTAGTGTTAAACAAGCACTGTCGTAAATCTAATAACTCATGTAGCATTCCTAACAGGTAAGCCCCACTGCCAGCGGCTAAGTCACAGGTGCGAACGCGCCGTAATGCTTCTAAAATTGCTTCATGATTTCCTAAATTAACTGGCTCATGTTCATCAACAAATTGCTCAATTGCATCGGTTAACTCTCCTGAAACTTGAGATTTGAGATAGCCCTTCAATGCTTCTCGGCACATAAAAGAAACGATGGGTTTAGGAGTATAGTAACTTCCCGATCCATGTCTATCTGTCACCAGTTCCTCAAACACTTTGCCCAGCATTTCTGGGTCAACCGCCACTTCTACATCCAGCGGCGTACTCTCAGTAACGGTAAAAGCAAAGCGTTGAAATAGGTCATGAAGAATAGTATCGAGACATTCATCTGGTACTATAATATGAGAGTCTTTATCGTCTTCATCTCTTTCAAATAGCCCACCGTTTAAGTACGGTACTGTACCAATCAAGTATTTAAAATAGCCACCATTATTGATACCAGCTATATCTTGCTGTTGAGGATTATTAAGTCCTTCAAAGAAGAGGTGCGATAGGCGATCGCGATAAAAATTCTTATTTGCAGTGCTGTCGTCCTGCTGGTAATCCTGCCACAGAGCTGATAGGTAATCAGTTTTCCCATTGAACTTCAGCCAACCTTTTTTCTGAATAAAGGCAATAAACATCAAACGGTTAAATAGCTTTTGAGTGAATAACCGCCTGCGTTCGTTCTCTGTTAGAGTTGGTTTAATTAGTCCTTCAACTTGCTCAAAAATTTGACGATACTGTGCAAAAAACTTGTTAGTGACTACCTCAACGTCAAATGCTTCATCATGGCGTTGCTGAATCTCTAAAGGTGATGCGTCAGGATTAATAGATTCAAGATTCAGCAGGCTCAGTTGTTCCGTTGCTGTTCTTAATTGTTCTCCTTCCCCAACCGTAATGCGCCGGAAGAGTTTTCTTTTCTCAGTCGTGCTATCGTACTTGACGTTGAGAAAATGCCACTGCGATTGTGTTTTATTGGAAAAAATAAAGAGAGTATAGGGATGATCTTGTAGAAGACGATTGACAACGATTCTTTCCCCTTCTCTTGATAATCGAGCTGATTTCAGTCGAGCATAAATAACGTGAAAGTCATTATTAATTCCTCCAGAAGCTAATAACACTGGGTCTTCTTCTAGCTCCTTGTCAACTTTTGCAGTCCATCCTCGCCGAGAAAGTGCTTTATTAACTCGTTCGTAACTCAACTGACTCCAGAATAGTTTCTTGAGTGCATCAAGACTTTTTAGACTTTGAAGTGATTTTAAGACAGACTCTTGTAGTTCCAATGGCGACATAGCGAGATAGGAAGATGAGGCGAAGGGGAACCTACCGCGCAGCAAAGCTAGACCGCTAACGCTAGTACGTCGCAGCTACTCTGTTACATTGAAATATTGTGTAGAGACGCAAATAATCGCACCTCTACTTCTATTTACAAGCGCGGCTAATTGTTGAGTAATTCGCGCTCAAAAATTCTGTTATTCTTGTGTCAGGCAAATAGTTGGCTATAGTCGATCGCTCGACTCTGCACTCGTCGTTTGACTTATGCCTAATTTATAATAGACAGGTTTTATATATAAAGCAGCGTAGTGTTACCCAACAAACTTATATAACTAATTTATCTTTACCTTTGCTCAAAATCCACGAAATCTTAAAAAGATATTAATCCCTTTAACTTTGCAGCTACAGGAGCTTAATATAGTGTTTACCAAGCCTCATAGAGGTGATAAATGTAGCATTTAATTTCCTGCAATCTAGAGAAATAGCTATATTATTTGTGAGGCTTAAAAAGGCTTTAAATATCAGTCAGTAAATCTACGTTGATAGTTTAAACGAAAGCTTTATATCTTCAAAAAAGTTAAGTTTAAGGTGGTTTGTTACTGCGCTAAGATTGTTGTCAACTGAAGGTTTACTGAAGGTTTGAAGACTCAGTGGGAATATAGTCCGCGAGTCCGCGAAGATTGCGATCGCCGTATCCCGTCAACCTACTTGCCAGCCGCTGATGCACCTGAATCTAGCCACATAGGAATTACAGGCTGACTTGCTTTTAGGAATGCGCGAGCGTTCTTTTCGTCAAACTCTACAAGTTGAGCGCGATCGCTCTGGATGCGGATCGGATATCTATGCTTCGCTCCGGCTGGACTACACATAATTTTGGCTGAAATGCTTGTAGATTGAGGATTTCAAGCATATACATATAAAAGCTAACAACGTTTCCCCGCACAGCGTAGATTTTGACATACCCCTGATTTCGCCCTCCGCAGCGATGCAGTAAGTAATTTCATCTGACCTAAGTTCACCACAAAGCCAAACAGGGCATTATAAAAAAGCAAGTTTTGGAGAATCCACTCAACTGCCATACGAACGTGACCCACAAAAATTGCACTTGTTCGCCGCGATCGCTATTATGTCGCTTAACGGGATTGTCGAGTTGGTCGTTGGCGATCGCGGCGAAGAACTTTGCTCTACTGGGTGGGGCGCTAAGAACTGCGCTTGGACTTGCGTTCGTTCTTCCCGTAGTTGGGGGCGCATCTGTCGGATTCTGGCAGTCCACGCCTCGCGGTGCAGTTGCTCTAACCAGTCAAATGAATCCATAGTTTTTCAGGGTGGCAGCTTACCATGCTAGCACTATTACCTACTCGCCACAGGAAGCTCAACCACGTTCGAGCTTCCCGTTGCAGGTCGTCGAAGTCTACAACGAATACATCGACTTGCTCGCGCTCAAGAGCTGCAAGAAAGTCTCGGCGGTTCAAACCCGCAATAGTAACAGCTTTCTCCTGGGAGATTTTGCTATGCCCGATCCCAGTAGATAGCAGTGGCTTTCTGGAAGATGAGAAAGCGATCGCTTCTCGTTGGCAGAAAATAGTTGGGCGCGGTCGTCCGAGGAGAATGTATCAGGTCAACCCCCAATGGCTTGGGCGTTGCACAAAAGCTAACCGAAGAGTGGACGAATAGCGTTGCCAAACAGCAGCAGGAGCAGATGAGGGATGTTGCAGTTCGACGATAGAGCAACTCGCGCCAAGGCGATGCCGCTCGTCGGTTTGCTTTGCGACCATCGCGTCTCAACTATTTCAATTATTTGACGCAACCAGCATCAACATCAAAGCACAAAGCAGTTACTGACTTACTACCCAGGAGGCGTTCGCGCTTGAAAGACGTACCACCAGAAAACGCACCATTACAAAACTCAAAACAACCCGTAACCCTTTGGCAACTGATTGACGCGATTTCCATACTGCACGTCATTCAAGACGAGCCAACTCAAGGAAAATCTTTGATTAAGCGCCCAAAGTTTTGAGATTGCAAAGATTCCCGCCCCATTGTATGAGTTTGGCACTCTCATGAGCTTTTCTTCTTCTCAATCAATTTTTGCAGAATTGCCTCTTGTTCGGAGACAGGTGTATCCGCGTCTACCTCCGTCCATATATCACGACTCATTAGTTCGCCTAACGCCGCGCTGAACTTTGACTCGTCATTCCGATTTACCGATAAGTATTGCTTGAGCTGAGATGGGGTCATTTGTTGATAGTTTACTTCACTCATTGATTCTCAAACCTCCAAGAGCCATTTCTAAAAATAATTAAAGCAATGCCATCGTTCTCTCCAGCTTGAATGTAGATCGTTTCGGATTTGGAATCGTAGCGAAAGACATTGATAGGTTTGTAACCGTTAGATAGATATTGACACAAGATTACTGATTTAATAGCCTGTGCTGTTGTTGGCATAGAAATAGGCGGCTTGTTCGGTGCCTTGAGAGATTGCGTTGCTTTACCTTCAGTTGAGTCGAGTTTGCTAGTGGAAGGTTTGCTGCACTCAAGGGGATTCGCTCCTCACTCGCGCAAATCGAGTGGGCGCGAGATTTGTGCCCCATCGAGAATGACTTCCAGATCCTCTTCCACCTCCAGTCCCTCTGGAGCTAGGGGAGTAAAGTTGCCGCGAGCGGGTAGCTCTGGTAACTCCCCTAGCACAGCCACCGCCTCCGACAGCAAGCTGAGGCTGTCGCTATCGGGATGATTTTGGACGACGCGAACGGCTTTGACGACGACGCGCAATCCGACTCGCAGGCGCTCTGCGTCGCGGGCAAGACCTAGTAGCGCTTGGAAGTCACTTTCTGCCAAAATGCGGTACTGTCCCGTTTTAGTTTGCAGAGTAGCGATCGCTCCGCCTCGCACCGAGTCGAGCGCCTTCGCACCTTGGCTGCGGAACTGCTCGAAGGACGACCAACTTGGACCTGCTTTCAAATCTAATGCTTCAGGATTCGGAGTCATCGATGCCATCTACGTTCGCCTCCACTGAAAATTATAACCGAAAAACCAACGAAAAACCAACGAAAAAGCAGGGCAGTTTCGTGAAAAAATAGCTCTTGAGAAGACATATTTCCAAGAGCGATGCGTCTGTTAGATCGGGCTGAAATTACCGCGTTGAAACAAATTGAGCCTGTCGCGCTGACCCTGCACCCGGCTGCCGTCTACCTCGGCACTTTAAGTGAGGGGTCGCAGCGTGCCATGCGCTCTTCTCTCGATGCGATTGCAAAGGTATTGACAGATGGAGAATGCGATTGCTTGACTCTCGATTGGTCTAAACTACGCTATCGCCATACGGCTGCTATCCGCACTGCCCTCAAGCAGCGACTCGCTCCTGCAACGGTAAACAAAATGCTCGTCGCCCTGCGGCGGGTACTCAAAGAAGCTTATCGGTTAGACTTGATGGAATTTGCCGACTATACCAAAGCGACCGATCTTGCCAACGTCAAAGCGTCAGGGGAGCTGCGCGGTCGTGCCTTGAGCGCCGAAGAAATTGACGCTCTAATTGAAAGTTGCTCTGCTAAAACGCCCCTCGACCTGCGTGATGCAGCTGTCATTGCCCTGCTGCGAATTGGCGGGATGCGGCGGCAGGAGTTAGCGCAACTGACACTTGCCGATCTAAACCGGAGCAATGGTTCCCTTGTTATCCGGCGCGGTAAAGGCGGGAAAAAGCGTGTCGTTTATCTCAATGAGGAGGCAGGAGCGATCTTGAGCGAGTGGCTGGCATTTAGGGGGAACTCTCCAGGGGCGTTGATTTGTCCGGTCAACAAGGGTGGTAAAGTCGAACTACGACATTTTGCCCCCGATGGAGACGGCATTTACAAGCTGGTACGAGAGCGGGCGACTAAAGCGGGAGTCGAACGGTTTTCGCCCCACGATTTCCGTCGCACCTTTTGCTCAGACTTGTTTGACGCTAATACCGACCCCTTCTCGGTGCAGCAGTTAGCCGGTCACGCCTCTTTAGCGACTACCGCTAAGTACGACCGACGCTCTGAGGCGGCGAAGCGCAACGCCGTGCGAGGGCTAAAGTTGAAGAAGACCTAGTTGGTCTAGAATGTTTTCGGCAATGTATTAGGCGTACCAGTCAATAGCAGCGAGCCAGTAGTCTTGGGGAATGCTTTGAAGCTGGGGAAATAAAGCGTAAGCACCCAGCAGGTAATCGATAACGTTTTGATAGTGCCCGATCCCCGTAAAAGCCCGCAAACGCCTAATTGCAGCTAAGAAGGAGTCTTCTTGAAATTTTGTAATTGTCTGATATTCTTGCTCTTGCTCTGGGGTAAGCGCCACCTTCGTGCCGTGCCAGTTCCATAGCAGACAACATTGCCGTAAAGATAGAGAGGTGGGTTGGAGTAGCAGGGCAGCGCGGTAAAATAAACCAGTAGTTCGCAGCATGTAAGGGTGGATAGGGAATGGAATGTCCGCGCTCTTTCCAGCTTGTTGAATCAGATGGTGCAGCGAGCGCTCCGCCAGACGGGTCTGCCGTTCGGAGACGAATAACCAACTCTCACCGCGCATCGCATGGAGCTGTTGCAGGATGTCAATTTCAGTTGAACTCAGGGGTTGCACATTGCTAGGGGGTTGACCCCAACGAGTTGGTAGGGTGCGAAGGCGTGCGACTCTTATGATGTTTTCGGCAAAGTCAATGTCAGACCAGTGCAAACAGCAAGCTTCGGCAGGTTGTAAGGCTTGGCAAAAGAGCAGCAAGGCGATCGCCGTGTTACGAGTCGCGGCGCGGGTTTGTGCGAGAGCGGCAATGACGGCATCGATTTCGTGCAAGTAGAGAAATTCGCGGTCGCGACGCTGTTGAAACGGTATCTTCTTCGGTGGTGGAGATGGAGGCACGAGCAGAACATTGCCGAAAAGGTTTGTAGATGCCATGATACTGCTATTGATGCGATCGCGCGATCGCAGCTGGTGTACTTTTCATCGATAATTGTCAGTTTTTTATGGCTCTTCCCACATAGCAGTCAAAGGCAAACTTGACTTTAACAAGATCGGTGAGCTAGTTGTTAGCTATGAGTCTGTTGGCGTTTCAATTCTTGTATGAGAACTTGGCAACGCTTCATAGCTTCTCTTGCTTGTTGCCGGAAGTGTTTGGCTTGCTCCTGGTTAGTTTCGTATACTTGGGAACCTTTTCGTCTCAGTTCAACAGCTTGCTTACTGAGTTCCCGAATGCGAGTCCTTAATTGTTCAACGGTTTTCATCTATCCTCCAGTTCGGAAATGACAAATTCCAAATTTTCAGCTTCTTCATAAAGTTTATCCGCTCTAGTGGCTAGGTTCGCTGGCGGACTCAAAGTCATCATTTTCTAAGGCATGATCGGCGGCTTCATACAGATCGTCAATAATTTGTTGTAATTGTGTGTAAGCTTTTAGCAATGCATTTCTAGTTTCTGGTTTCATTTTCCTGGTAATTTAATTGCAAAGCATCGCCAAATCATTTCAATTGCGCTCGCGTCGAGCGGGCGATGCACTAGATAGCGATCGCAACGATATATTCTTTCATTCTTCAAGGTCTAATTCTTGGTGGCGAATATTTGGCTCGGTCATCTGAAATCATCTCCTTAAACACTTTCATCTTTCCTACCAATGTCGAATTTGTTGTTGGAATGGAATGTCATGCTTTTTTGGGACGACCGCGTTTACCGTGGTTCTTGCCTACGGTTGGTGTGGCAGCCCGCACTCGTGCAATCAGCTGTTCCTGGTTTGAGATCGCCATCGTTTCCAAGCGAGAGATCGCCCGATCCCGATTGCCTAAGTAGGCAATGGTTTTGGGGACGGGGTGGGGCTTACCTTCGACCCGCTGCGACTCCATCAAGTAGAAATAGCTGTTGCCTTTAACTTGTTTGATGCGGATAAACACCGTGTAGAGCCTAACTTATTGTAGAGCCTAACTTTTTCACTGTAGAAACAGCCAGCTCGACTTGTTGTAGAGCCTAACTTTATTTCTACTCGTTGTAGAGCCTAACTTTATTTGTCGTCTCCCAGAAAAGTTAGGCACGAAAGATGCCTGAACAGAATGAGGCGATCGCTTCATGCTTCAAACTGCTGCACAAATGCTTTGAGTGCTGCTGTATCCTTACCTCGGTTATGTCCGCGTTGATTGTTGACACCAATGCGCTCGTGGTGTTGTGAGATCGAGTTCTGATTCGCACTAATAAACTCCTTAGCCGCCTTACGATTGATGCCAAAAGTTTCCTCCAGTAGACCGACAGTTATAGCCCAAGTATCCTGGGGATGTTGTTGGTTCCATTCACAAATAGCAGCAAAGATACGTTTTGCTCGTTCTTTAGCTCCACCACTTCTAGCCGATCTGGGTGCAGCCGAGCCGGAAATCCGAGACGGGGTAGTGTTGGTAGTATCCGGCACTGGCTGTGGTTGGGTCTGCTCCTGCACTTGGTCTGGATCGTGTAATACTGACCCAGAGCCAGGGGCAGAATCAGCACCTTTAGTAGGTGAAGTATTTGGAGTTGGTGTAGGGCGATCGTTGCCTAGAAGTGCGGCTTTTGCAGCTTCAAATCTTGCAGCCGCCTGCTTTAACTCCCGATTTTCAGTCTTCAACCGTTCTAGTTCTAGCCCGAGAGTGGAAGAAAGAGTAGAAGTAGCGCTCGCTTGCTCGCGTTGTTGTTTGAGCGTAGTAATTTCAGCTTCGAGTGCTTCAATCCTACCCGTGAGCCAACTCAAGGTGCGAGCTTGGTCTACGACTACCTGCGCGATCTCCCGATCTGCCCCTACTTGAGTCGAGATTGGGTGCGTAGAGTCATGTTGAACGGTTCCTTCAGCAGCACGGGCGAGGTGAGATTTTGCCTCGCTCGGCTCTGGTGTGACTCCATTAGCCCCTGGAGAGGCTTGGGTGACATCTTTTGAGCTATCAAGTCGTGCTTCCACCCATTGCAGCAGGGCAGCGGTTTTCTCCTGCTGGTTGTCACATTGAGGGCAGAGAGCATCCAATACAGCCAGCCAGCGGTCATGCTCGTCCTTAAAAATTCTTAACAAACTATGTTGGCGTGGTGGAGTGGGATCGCTCTTGGTTGAATCATTTGGTGAAGCGATCGCTCGTTCGCTCTTATCTGTTTTAGAGGTAAGTTTGGTCTGCGCTGGTTTTACCCGTACACTTTGGGCTGGTGGCACTGGCTCTACAGATTCTAGCGGTGCGATTGATTTCTCTTGAGGCACGGGCTGTGTTGGCTCTAGCTGTACTTCATCCCGCTCTAGGGGTGGTAGCCCATTAGCATCCAGTAGCACTCCTTGACCTTCTAAGGGTTGACCCTGCTGGTTAACTAATCGGTAATGAAAATAATGACTAGTCGCTATGCTATTGGGTGCAGCCTGCTGTTGGTCGAGTACGTGTCCGAGGTAGTGCTGAAGGAAGCGATGCTCGTGTTTGGTGGGAGGGCAGAAGAAATGAATGGCGATCGCCCCATACACGCCTCTGAGCCGATGAATCGAAACAGTCTTCTTGCCAGCCAACACGGGTACGATCCCGCTATCCTGAAACAAATGCTTCATCTCTCGGTCAATCCGAGTATTCAGCACGCGCATTTTGGGGTCTTTGCTATCCACCCCTTCTAACTGTTGGATAGCAGGCAGCGTGCGGAACCGTTCGATACTCTCTAGCACTTGGGCAGCAGGTACGAGCGTGAGAATGTCGAATGCAGGGGAAGCCTCGCCTTCACCAATCTGCTTTTTCTGCTGCCCCTGAAAATGTAGAAGGTAGGGATGGTGAGTCGGTTGGAACTGACCCTTGCTAATTACTTCGGTGTGCCGCCTACCCGTGAGTGCAGCCAGAGCGATCGCTAAATGCCGCTCGTCGTTTGATGCCAGCAATTCAACGGCTGTATCTAGGTAGCGTTGCAGGGGTACGGGTTGTAGATTGTCTTGCCTATTGTTATTAGCTGCCGTACCTTCAGAGCGAATTTGCTGGTAGGTAGCTCGATCGTATTTGAGGTAGTAGAGAGCGAAGTGTTCCTGAGTTTGTCCGAGTTCTCCAGTATTGCGCTTAGTCCAAGTGACTAGATGACTATTTTCATCAGTTAGGGGCAGAGTGCCTGTAGAAATTGCATCCTCGATCAGTCGGCGGTATAAGGGGATCTGATTGCCAGCGATCGTTGCTTGGGGATAGCCCTCTTCTAGCAATGTAATTTCAGCTCCGCACAAAGCTTGAATTTCATCTGGTGAGTTGAGCGACTTTAATCGCTCGACAAAATGAAGTGCTAGCTGGTCCAACTCGTATTTGGACAGCTTGGTGCGATCGCCTTTTTGAATGCGCTGACGGTATCGGGCAATAATTTCTTCTCTGCTGAGGTCAAACCGAGTAGCATTGCTCATAGGTGCTGTTAGGGATTAGGAGCTAGGGATGAGAGAGGAGGGGTAGGTAGGTGGAGTCAATTTTTGAGCAATTTTAAGCATGGTATTGGGTAGCAGGTTGTGAATGAATTGCTTCTGCGTACAGTCGAACGTTCCTACCCCCAAGACTTGCTAGCTTAAGCGTACAAAGTAGGATTTAGCTGTAACACGCTCATGTGCGATCGCGCATTAAATCTTTTGCTTCTCTGCATTGTGCCATAGAGGTGGTTAACAGGTAGTGGAGGTGATTTATCCAACTATTCTTTTCCTCATTTTATACAATTATGCTTAACAAATATGCAGT
>NZ_RSCK01000105.1:15769-20048 GCF_003991895.1 Chroococcidiopsis cubana SAG 39.79 | reverse complement strand
TAGGGGGCTGCCATACTAATTCCCAATTGCTCTGCTATCCCTACTATAACGTCCTAATTTAACTTCGTAGTGCTATACTACAACCGCTCCCTTGGTAGAAGCTACTACTTGGCAATTTGGTTCCAAGGGTGAAATTATCCTCACCAATGCCGATCCTGCCGCGCCAAATCAGTTTGAAGCAACACCTAGCAACTGTCCTAGTTCATGAGTTTAGTATGGCGATCGCCTACACTGTATCATCCATCCAACCGCACTCAAGACAATCCCAATGTACCCGTGCCGTGTAATCCTTGCTGAAGGAAGCTTTGCAGCTGGGACACTTGCCCGTGAACAGCGGATGCCAGTTCAATAACTCCATCTGCTCCTCCCTTGTCCAGCGCAGCTGGGGCTGTAAAATCAATTCGCCAGCGTAATTAAGATACTGCCGCTGGTTCCCACAGTTCTTCATCGTCTAAATAATCGTGTGAATTGCTATATGGTTCGTCGTCTTGCTGTCGAGAGCGCAACCCTAGAAAATCCCTGAAATGCTTGCTCTATTGAGGATCGGGGCGAAAGTCTAAGCAACTATCTTCCTCCACCCCAGCAGGGTGAATGGCGCAGACTATATGGTAGTCGTGCGAGTGAAACTTACACCGATCGCATTCTGGAAGTTTGGGCATAGATTGACCTCAAATCTGATTCAAGTTTCGCCTAAACTTTATGCGATCGCACTAGTAAGACTGACAGAGTTTATGTGGTGCAACAGCCCCATGAGCGCGATCTACTACTCGTAGCTTAGTAAATTTGTTTGTGTGGTAAGCAAGGTTGTTTCTGCTTATAGCAATCGACCATAACCAATCATAATATATAGTTGTGGAAAGCTAAAAGACGAGCAAGAGACTATGAGGCGTAGAACCAGAGCAGATAATATTAACGTCACATCCAAGGGAATTCAGTTTACTTTTGATACTGATTCTGAAGCAAAAGAGTTTTACAAAGAGTGTCAAGATAAATCAACCGCATCAGAAATTGAAAAGAATAAAGTTACACTTTTAATGCCTGCTAAAATAACTAAAGCAGGAGAGATAAACTCCCCCGCTTAGTCTCCCTACCAGGTTACTATAACTTCAGTACCCAGTAGAACGACTCCTGTAGTCGGTAGCGCCCGAATCAACTGCACGAACAGTACAGCGCGTTCGTTAGTGGCGAACGCAAGGCAAAGTGTATTGGGAGCAATCAGCTCCCACTCTACCTCTTGAGCAACGCTTGCCGCAATTTCTACAAGAGCTTGAAACATTATTGCCTCCAGCTAAACTACATCTTTATTATCTAATTTATTGTCTTAATAAACAATAGTATGCTCGCTGAAAGTGAAGAATTTAAAAGTGACTTTTGACCGGAGTATTTAGGAGAATTTGAAGTATTTTAGAACGAATTTCATGCTAATAAATTAAGAAAACAAATATGTTGATTGCTTTGACCAACGGCAGCGAAAACTTGACGCGCAAATTGCTGGAGAGTACCAATGTCATCCAACATTTCAGTAGTATTCTTTCCGGCAATGCTATTTAGAAGATAAAGCCACACAAGTAATGTCTATGCTATGGTCGAGCGAGACACCCAAGACAATACATGGATGGTTGTTGCTCCGCTTGAGACATTCCAGAAACACTAGTGACGAACAAGCCAGCCCTGACACAGCGGCATCTCAAATTTACCAATCGGCAACGGATAAAGGAGCTGATAAAGGAAAGTAAAATTAGAAACAAAGCTGTTATACCAATTCTGAATAATGTTGCACTATTGTATAAATAACTAGAGTAGTGTGTTTTCATGATGACAAGTGTGTTTGATGTTGAGATTAAGGAAAGTGCGGCGGAACTCAAAACACTGTTGAGCGACCAAACTCTGGCTCGCCAGCGAGACCGAGTGTGAGCGCTGTACTTACGCAAAACAGGCCAGGCACAGACAAGGCGGGAACTGGCTGCCCTATTAGGTTGTAATGAATCAACGCTCTATCGCTGGTTCTGTACTTATCAAAGCGAGGGAATATCTGGTTTGTTGCAGATTAAAACTAGTCCAGGCAAACCGTCGAAGCTCCCACCAAATGTGCTGGAACAATTGCGCCAACGCTTGAGCGAACGCACTGGATTTAACAGTTATGGTGAGATTCAACAGTGGTTACAACAGGAATATGATGTTCAAGCGGCATATGCCACAGTACACGGCATTGTGCGCTATAAACTACAGTCGAAACTCAAAGTCCCGCGCCCAGCCAGTATTGAAGCAGACCCGCAGCTACAAGACACTTTTAAAAAAACTGCCTGAGATCGTGCGAGTCATGGTAACTCATTTGGGAAACGGACGGACAGTGCGCTACTTCTGTGAGGATGAAAGTCGCTTTGGGCTTAAAACACTTTTGAGTCGGGTAATTACTCTTTTTGGTGTTAAACCGATTGCACCCGTACAGTGGTCGCGGGAAAATTTTTGGCTTTATGGTGCGGTTGAACCCGCGACTGGAGCGCATTTCTTTTATGAGTTTTCGCATCTTGATTCTGCCTGTTTTCAACGGTTTATCGAGATGTTTGCTGCTGCCTTTCCAGATAGTCTTAACCTTTTACACTTAGATCAAGCCAGTTGTCATATTGCTACGACACTGGTATGGCCAGAGAATGTCATTCCTATTTTTCAGCCCGCCCATTCTCCAGAACTCAATCCCATCGAACGATTGTGGGAGGATTTAAAAAAGCATTTTCAAGGTCGCAACTTTGATAATCTGGCTACTCTCCGAGATCTAGTTTTTGGCTTAATCAATTCTCTTTGTCCTACCACCATTATGTCACTAACAGGTTGGTCATACATCCTTGATGCCTTAACCACAATTTCTGTAACTAGTGCATGATTATTCAGAATTGGTATAACGCCGTCGGCTCAATATCAGCGAGAAATCGGCTTAACGTTGATGCCACTGGGCAATGTTGCCGTTGCCACACTGACATCACGATGGATTGGACGCTCTGGAGCTGCTCAAAAAAGCTTTGGAGTGTGTCCAAACCGCTGATGGCATAAGCAAGGAGCAAGAGGACAAAATCACACACTTCATACTGTCCCATCCGCCCTCGATTTACTCTCACTTGAGTCTGTAAGCGCTCCAATAAATCAGTCTTCCGCCAATATTCGCCAACCAACAAGACTTCGCCTAACCAATTGGGTGTGACTGGATTGGCTTGCTCATTCGTTGTCAATTCAATTCCTGCTACAGTAGTGCCTATCGTTTCTGACATCATCACTTGCCTCGATCCAAAAGGCTAACGATGTCATTTTCTCTTGTCTACTTCCGGCAAATCTCCTTTCTACTTTGATTTCTAGCTTTACAGTCCTAAGCTCGTTGCGCATCTCGTGGGATACTGAACGCCTTGCAGCAATTACGCTGCATCCTACCCGAATCAAGGGAGTTCCGCTGCTCGTCCAGCCTACAAAGGGGTTCGACCAACCCCATTGACCTTTGATTCGTTTTTATTCGTTCCCTTGGTCGGATTGTTATGTTCTTTTAGGTATAGCCACTTCAACCACTGGATTCCCTGGACTCTTACCGCTATCTGGAGCCATAATGCGGCGGGAATATTTCTTCCTTTTTGGAAGATTTCTCCAGTGAAGTCAGGTTTTGGTGTTGTGTCCTGCTTGTGTGTAGGTTGTTTTTTTAGGCTCTGTTTTACCGTGAGAACTCCCCGTTAGCACCAGTGTCACCCCACAACGGATGTCTGATTGCGCCCTGTTTCCAGCTTCGCTCTCCAGAAACCGAGTCTGGTCGGCGTGGACAGATAGGGATTTATGCCTAAGTCTGGCAGGTGGGGCTGTCACCCACATACGCTCAAGAGTTCAACCCTTAATGACAGTAATCTGCTGTCGGGTTGGGTAGCTTATATACGGACTGATTACCGTGATTCGGCTACCAACGAATCGCACACTCCATCACACTGCGGTCCCGATAGCATTGACCCGTTTGCGCTGCGGTTACACCCATCAGAATTCTATCGCCTGCCTGACAATGACAGTGAAGCTCGTCTATATTTCATCATTGATAACACCCTTCCTATCCTGCTGTACGTAGGGGAGACGAAGCGCACTCCTTCGCAGCGGTGGAAAGGCGTACATGATGCAAAAGATTACATTTCAAACTACATAAGCCTACACCGTAAGTACAAGCTGGATGTAGCGGTGGTTGCAGCTTTTTGGTGGGATGTACCAGCGGCTTCTAGACCGAGGCAGCAGTTGGAGTTGGCATTGATTCAAAAGTGGA
>NZ_RSCK01000105.1:15269-15759 GCF_003991895.1 Chroococcidiopsis cubana SAG 39.79 | reverse complement strand
TAAGGAGAATTGGGACAGGTGGGGGCAGCCGTTTGGCAAGTAAGGGGGAGCAATCGCTCCCTATGCGCCCCCAAAGCGATCGCGATTGTGGCTTTGGTCAAAATCGACGATTGGACCCTTCGGTACAATTCGATTGGGATTAATCTCGGTCATACTCATGTAATAGGCACGCTTCGTATAGTCCAAATTGCACGTCACTTTGAACTGGGGACGCTGATAGAGATCCAGTAGATAATTCCAGAGATTCGGATAGTCGAGAATTCGCCGTAAATTGCACTTAAAGTGACCGTAATACACTGAGTCGAAGCGATAGAGCGTTGCAAACAGACAAATATCGGCTTGGGTTAAGCGATCGCCACATAAATAGCGTTGCTTGCCCAGAACGATTTCCCATCGATCTAAACTCTCGAACAGTTGGGTCACGGCTTCTTCGTAGGCGGCTTGTGATGTCGCAAATCCAGCGCGATAGACACCAGCATTGATTGGTAAG
>NZ_RSCK01000105.1:0-15028 GCF_003991895.1 Chroococcidiopsis cubana SAG 39.79 | reverse complement strand
CTTTGAGTTCGCGCATGATCAAGGTGCGGTGCGCCCACGGACACGCCAAAGAAACGTAGAGGTGATAGCGTAGAGCTTCTGCCTTAAACCCGCTCTTTCCGTCTCTAGTCACGCGATCGCGAAACGTTGTTAGGATCTCATGGAACTCAACGCTTTGATTTTGCTCGTTCTCATCGGTTATCCATTTACCTGCAACCATTATTCCAGCCATAACCCTCTTTTAAATGTGTTAGTGTAATTCTTTGCTGCTTTATGTAATTCGAGAAAAGTGCTATTACAGTAGTTTTAAGTTATCGTTTTTTTTGAGTGATACTGTTAAGTGCGCTTGCAGCAATCTGGAGTATTAGAGCAATCGCAAATAATAAAGGGTGCAGTTTCAAATTGCACCCCAGCTAACATATAAAGTTTTAAGTTTAGAATTGAATTGTTATCTATAACTCCACGACACGCACGCTAGATTCCAGAAAATCTAGTCTGGGTTGACAAACTTAGCCAAGGACAGCGTCATGCTGCTAAAAGGTTCTTGTCATTGTGGGGCGGTGCGCTTTAGCGTCAATAGCCCCCACCCCTATCCCTATATGCGTTGTTATTGCTCGATTTGCCGCAAGACAGCGGGGGCAGGTGGGTATGCAATCAACCACGAGTCGCGATAACGCGACTTTGAAGGTGGAGGGTGAAGAGAATATTACCGTTTACCGCGCTAAAATTCAGAATCCTGAAGATCCAGAACCAATTGAGAGTGAAGGAGAGCGGTGCTTCTGTCGTCACTGTGGCTCGTGCTTGTGGGTATACGCTCCCAGTTACCCAGAACTAATGCACCCTTTCGCCTTGGCAATTGATACTGACCTACCCAAACCACCAGAACATACCCATATCATGCTTAACTTTGCTGCAAGTTGGGTGGAGATTCCTGAAGTTAGGGGCGATCGCTATCATCAACGTTATCCCGATGAATCTATTGCTGCTTGGCATGAAAGACTAAAATTAACCGACTAGAGATGGAAGCTGAAAACCGAGTAGCCTACTACAGTAGAGTTAAATGGCTAATCTATCAATGCAATGAAAGCTAGTCAAAAGTTAGGCTTGGGGATTATTCTACTTGCCAGCATGGGAGTATTAAGAGCGCCAAGCGTCCAAGCTGTGAAGTTAAGAGATGGCACGATTCAATTCGTACAACCCCCACAACTGGTTAAAGCCAGAGTCACAGATACCAGTTCTGGGGTATCGGCTAGCTACTATTTCACAATTCATTTACCTCTAGCTGCGGGAGAACCATTGCAAAGAATTACACTAACTCAACAGCTTGGTAAAGAAAACCTGGCATTTAACCTAAAACGTATTCGTGCAGAAACGGAAACCGAACGAGAGCTAACTTTGGGCGAAGTGGAGAGCGATCGCCAACAAAAAACGATCTCGATTGAATTTAATCCACCAGTACCACCAGGACAGACAGTGACAATTCGACTGCGTTCGGTAAAGAATCCTTCCTTCGGTGGCGTTTACTTATTTAAAGTCGCAGCGTCCCCACAAGGGGAGAAAGTCCGCAGTCAATATCTGGGATTGGGCAGGTTTCAGTTTACTAGTCCTGGCGGTACATTTTGAGCGATCGCACCCCTACCACTCCTCGTCCCACTCCCCCGGCTTAATCCCATCTAATTGAGGACGTATCATTTGACCGACAATTTCTACCTCAATGTCTCCAGCCCTGCGACGTAGAATTGCATAGGGAATATAAGCTTCTCGCGTACTCATGCCTTGATATACTCGATTGTGCGTCAGGCAAGCGTGGGTTTGTGGAAGCAGAACGTATTAGAATATTTTGAAAAAGTCTATGCAGTGTCCTTTGTGTAATCATCCGTCATCGCATAAACGCGGTAAGACAAGTAAAGGCAGTCAACGATACCGTTGCCCCAGCTGCAAACAAACATTTAAATAGTGTTGCAGCAAAAGCCTTTGGGCGATTGCTTCTCCCAAGGTGACAAAACAGGGATCAGAGCTATGGAGCTTATTCTATCTGCATCCTAGATTTTATGTCGCCCCTTCAGCAATTTGTGACTTTTCTAGAAGACTTGAGACAAATTGGTCAAGAGCAATTCAGTTGCAGAGCTAAATGAAGACTGCTCCTATGATTTTTGCTTGGACTTTTGGTATTGATTTTTACAACACAACTATTAACCACGCAAAAATAAGTTTCAAGTCCCGATACTTCGCTTGTAGAATCACTATAGTAAATGCTGAAACATTTATGATGAACGATTCCTCTACTGATGCGGTCAAGCTTCGCATGCAACTCGTCGAGTACTATCGTCAGTTGCCACAACTGGAAAAACAGATTGTCCAGTTGTTTTCGGCGATCTACGAGCCAGTCAGTAGAGCATCGCTTGCACTTTGTTGGAATCAGACGCAAGTTGGAAATAAAAACAGTAAACACTTCACAAATCCCAGCTTAAAACCTTATATCGACCGATTGTTGGACGCAAACTTACTGGTTCAACAAAGCGGACAAGGACCGCAGTGCCATCCCCTACTAGTGGAAATTGCTACGCGCGATGCAATACAAGCAGAACGGTTTGAAACGCTAGCTAAAGTGGTGCAGGAGAGACTGCCCTTACCCACTCGTTGGAAAGATGGACCGCATTATTTCAGTAATGACCGTCAACTGATTCGCGAAGTTCGCATCGGCATCTATCGTCAAGACATTAAATTCATCAACCAACAGCTTGAAGCCTACTATAAGAACAGTTATCCCAAAAACAAGATCGCAATCGACGAGATCTATCAGCAGGTGTGCAATAACCCGTTCGATGCCAACTGGTTTCGCACTCTGCCCCAAGAATTGTATGAGAGCGCGCTAGCTAGTATCCTCAATCGTTCGATGCTGCACCTAACCGCTGCTGATGAGGCATTTGCCCTGCTTGAGCAAGACTGCAGCAGACAAGGAAAACAGGGTTCGCTCTTGCAATATGTTTTGTTAATAGAGCAATTGATTTTACGAGGTAGATTGCACTTGGCTCAAAGAGTCATTGAATCCATCCCTGACTCATATGGCAATAACACCTCTGCTTTGTGGGGATGGTTGAATTTTCTGCGCGGCGATAATCAGAAAGCGATCGCGCAGTACACCATTGCCTTGCAAGCTCTAAAAACAGGTGCGGGTAAACGTAAAGTTTACTTCCAATCCATCAGTGGATTGTTTTTTGTCCTAGCTTTACTTAAGGATGGTTCTCCAAATCGCCTGAGCGAAGCCGCTAACTACGCCAGTTTGGCACGACAGTCTAAACATTGGCTCAGTTCGATTTATGGCATTTTGGAAAAAGTGGTGCAACTTCAACAGGGAGATCTCGCCCAAAAGGAGTCGGTAGTCAATACGTATCCCCAGGCAGGAGATTGCAGTTTAGCAACGCTCTTACATGCTCTTTGCCTTTACTGGGTAGATGTTGACGTGGCAAAATCGCGTTTGCCCAAAATGCTAGAGTCGTTCTACCAAAACGCTGCAACTGCTGGCTATGACTGGCTAGCAATGGAAACAGCCGAACTGCTATCGCGATTTAGATCGCGTAGTTCCTACGGCAAACAGGCAGCAACATTACGCCAAAATAGCGGTGTCCTGACTCTGGTGGATTTAATCCAGCCGCAGGAACCCTGGGAACTCTGCTTGAACGCGCTGGCGAATTTACATCGGGATGAATCGCCAACAACTATAAAGTCTGAGACGCAACAACGCTTAGCCTGGTTTATTACAGTTTATTCCGGCAATACTTATCTGATAGAACCGCGCGAACAAAAAATTAATGCTAGAGGAGATTGGAGCAAAGGGCGACCGATCGCGCTCAAGCGGTTGAAAAAGGCGGGTGAATTGGACTACCTCACACCGCAAGATTTGCGGGTCTGCGCCCAGCTTGAAACCGATTACTCCTATGGATATTACGGGCAGACTCAGTACAGGTTTGGCGAACGGGCAATTGCGGCTTTGATCGGACATCCTTTCGTATTTTGGGCAGATGCCCCGACCGCTCGCGTCGAAATTGTCAAAGGGGAACCAGAACTACTAGTCAAAAAAGGCAAGGGCGAGCGGTTAACCTTGCGATTTTCCCCCGAACTCAAAGAAAACAAAAACATCATCATTGCTAAGGAAACTCCGACTCGGCTCAAAGTCGTTGAGGTCAGCGCCGAGCATCGACGCATCGCGGAAATTTTGGGTAAGCAAAATCGGTTAGAAGTCCCCGCCTTAGCTAAAGAGCGGGTATTGGCAGCAGTGAATGCTATTTCTAGAATCGTTACGGTTCACTCCGATATCGGTGGTGTGGCAAACGTAGAAGAAGTCCCAGCCCAAACAAAACCCCACGTTCACCTGTTGCCTGCTGGTTCTGGGCTAAAAGTTGCTTTACTGTCTCGTCCCTTCGATCGAGGGGGTCCGTATTACCGCCCTGGAACGGGTGGCGAAACCGCGATCGCAGAGATCGATGGCAAGCGCCTGCAAACCAGCCGCAATCTGCGCGAAGAGAAGAAACTCGCTCAGGCAGCGATCGCCGCTTGCCCCTCCCTGTCCCGCCAATCGCAAGCGGACGGCGAATGGCTGCTAGAAGACCCAGAAGACTGTCTAGAACTGCTGCTAGAGTTACAAGCTCTAGGGGATACAGTTGTCGTGGAATGGCTCGAAGGGGAAAAACTGCGGATCAGCTATCAAGCTAGCCTCAAAGATTTCCAGCTGAAGATTGGGCGCCAGAACGACTGGTTCGCGACCAGTGGTGAATTGAAACTGGACGATCGCCTCGTCCTGGATATGCAACAACTGCTAGAGCTGGTGGCACAGAACCCTAGCCGCTTCATTCCCCTCGGTGACGGGCAATTCTTGGCATTGACCCAAGAGTTTCGCCAACGCCTCGACGAACTGCGGGCATTTTCGGAAAAACAGGGTAAGGGTCTGCGCGTTCACCCATTGGCAGCATTGGCATTAGAAGACTGGGTGGAAGAAGTCGGGGATCTCAAAGCTGACAAACACTGGAAAGAGCATATCCAGCGGCTCAAGGAAATCCAGCACCTAGAACCAAAGCTGCCCTCTACGCTGCAAGCAGAGTTGCGCGACTACCAAATCGACGGCTTCCGCTGGCTGGCGCGTCTTGCCCATTGGGGCGTGGGTGCTTGTCTAGCAGACGATATGGGACTCGGTAAGACATTACAAGCCCTAGCAGTCATCCTGACTCGCGCACCCGCAGGTTCAACTTTGATTGTCGCACCAACTTCAGTGTGTATGAACTGGTTAAGTGAAGCACAGCGGTTTGCTCCTACCCTGAATCCAATCCAATTTGGCAACGGCGACCGCCAGAAGGCGCTGGATAATCTACAACCATTCGATCTGCTGATTTGCAGTTACGGTCTCCTGCAGCAGGAAGAAGTAGCCCAAATGCTGGCAAAGGTGCAGTGGCAAACTATCGTGCTGGACGAGGCGCAGTTCATCAAAAACTTCGCTACGAAGCGATCGCAGGCAGCAATGAACCTGCAAGGCGGGTTCAAACTCATCACCACTGGCACTCCAATTGAGAATCACTTGGGCGAACTGTGGAATTTATTCCGCTTTGTCAATCCTGGGCTGCTCGGCTCGCTAGAAAGCTTCAACCAACGCTTTGCCATCCCAATTGAGCGATATGGCGATAAACAGGCACGCTATCGCTTAAAAAAACTGATTCAGCCGTTTTTGCTGCGGCGTAGTAAAAATCAGGTGTTGGAAGAATTGCCATCTCGTACCGAGATCGTGCTGCATGTAGAACTCAGCCGAGAGGAAATGGCGCTTTATGAAGCACTGCGTCGCGAGGCGATCGCCAAACTATCCGAAAGCGAAGCAGCTGCCGGACAGAAACACTTGCAAGTTTTGGCAGAGATTATGAAACTGCGTCGTGCCTGTTGCAATGCTCGTCTGGTCATGCCCGATCCTGCGCTCGAGAGCGCCAAACTACAACTTTTTGGTGAGGTATTAGGAGAATTACTAGACAATCAGCATAAAGCTTTGGTGTTTAGCCAATTTGTCGATCATTTACACATTATCCGAGACTACTTGGAGGCGCAAAAGATCCCTTACCAATATTTAGATGGCAGCACTGCCGCAGCAGACCGGAAAAAACGGGTAGATGCCTTCCAATCTGGGGCAGGAGATGTATTTTTGATTAGTCTTAAGGCAGGCGGTACGGGGCTGAACCTCACTGCTGCCGATTATGTCATCCACATGGACCCTTGGTGGAATCCAGCGGTCGAAGACCAAGCTTCAGATCGCGCCCATCGCATCGGACAGCAACGCCCAGTCACCATCTATCGCCTCGTCACGAAGGATACTATTGAAGAAAAAATTGTGGATTTGCATCACCGCAAGCGAGATTTGGCTGATAGTCTGCTTGAAGGTACGCAGATGAGTAGCAAGATCTCGACCGACGATTTGCTGCGGTTGATTCAGGCAGAAACATAAACCCGTTCCGAGTTCAATACTTCTCGGTTATGATTGCACAGCCTTTGGAAGATCCCCCTTAATCCCCCTTCAAAAGGGGGAAATGAAGCTGTCTTTAGCCTCCCTGTTTAAGGGAGGTTGGAGGGATCGAATTCTAACCAAGAAGTATTGGTTCCGAGTTGATAGTTTTACCCTCGCCACGATCGCTTCTTTGTTTCGGCAAGCTGCTGCAGCTACCACTATCCACCCAGAGGAGATCGCTTGTTGGGTTGAGAATTTACTAGCAGTACTCTATCTCCTATCGCAACACTGGGCGCGAGCCAATCTGTACTGACCTGCGGTAGGCGATCGTTCGGTCATTGTCTTCCTGCGTTGCGATCGCCCCTCTCGTATTCCCCCGCAAAACTCTACATTCAAATGTTAGTTAATCAAGCGAAACTTAGAGGTTTTTCACTTTTATCTATGAAATTTATGGTATTGCAATTGTCATTGCCTTTTTTCTACACTACAATGGCGGCGGTGTGTCGAGTTACAATTACTATGAATAAAGCGGAACTTGTTGGCGTAATTGCATCTAAAACTAACGTAACCAAAAAAGAAGCCGATACGATTCTCAAGGCGATTACAGAGACAATTGTGGAAGTCGTCTCAAGCGGCGATAAAGTTTCTTTAGTCGGTTTTGGTTCGTTTGAGCCACGTCAACGTCAAGCCAGGGAAGGACGCAATCCCAAAACAGGTGAGAAGATGACCATTGGAGCGACTCGCGTTCCTGCTTTCTCTGTTGGCAAGTTGTTTAAAGATCGAGTCGCTCCCAACAGTTAACTTTCACCGCTCATGTCAAAATAGCGATCGCTTCCGAAGTAATCACACTCGATTCGTCAACTTCACCCCTAGTTCTAGCCATGATGGAAGCAGTCTTTCACTGTCTACCGCTGCGCTTAGTTATCCACAGCTGCCACTGGAACTTATAGAATGGATTTAACTCCCCAAGATCGCTCGTTACTATCAGTTACTACTTTACTAAATCGATTTGGGTTAAATATTCTCGATCGGCGGGTGGAATTGGGAACGGGAGCGATTCGGCTTTTAGTCGGTCGTGGCAAACAGCCCGAACTAGCGATTACAATTACGGATGATGGACGAGTCTTCTATGAGTAAAATCGAGCGCGAGCTTTCATATCTAACTCCACAAGAGCTAGAGGCTTTGGATCGAGAACTGCTAGCCGAGCAAGTCTCTAGAACCTTGAATAACCCGGATGCAGTTGTAGTCGAGTCCGATTCCCCAGACTCAGTTCACGAGCAAGCACTGCGAACTGTTCTCCAACGTAAAGGAATCTCACTCTAACAACCACTCGGACATTGCTCGATGAAAAGTGGAGGTGCGATCGGTTCGCTGTGAGTCATGCGCCAGTAGTAACAGCTTCCGCTACTGATTCCTTAGATTTTTTCTCAAAAATCCTCACCCCTGCTTCGACGACTTCAAACCCATCTGCTGTACGCTGTCCCAACTTCCCACTAACAGCTCCACCCCAATCGCTAAAATTTGCGGCATCAGCTTCGGCTTTTCGCCAACTTTTTGCATTCACCAAAGCCGTAAAGACAACTTCATTCTGGTCAGTAAGCGTAATTTCGACTTTTTTGTTTGCTCCTAGAGTAGCAGATGGCAATTCGTTGAATTTCAACGTGATTTCCGATCTAGCTTGAGTCATGTTACTTCTTCCTTTGAACAATTGTGATTGCTATTATTTTATGCTCGTAACATTTTTCTCGCATTCACTCTCGCTCTACAACACGCAGTTCCAATATGTGTAAGGGCGATCGCCATAGTTGAGTGCAGAAAAATGGAGAGCTGGATTAGCTAGCATCTACTGTTGGAGCGCAGACTCCATAACGTTGCTCCAAAAAAGTCAGTAGCTCCACTTCCAAATCGGTGAGGTATGTCTGTCGTCCTAAATGCTGCAATACTGCTTCTGCGCCTCGGTCTAGCAGTCCAACATCCCGCAACTGCCTAATTCGTTCCAGAATCGCGGGTAGTTGACGGCAAACATCAGGGTCATCGATTGGTCGGAGGTTTTCTGGTTTCACCGCTAGAGTCCCATCAAAAACTTCAACCTCAATGGTAAAGTCTTTGAGCTTAGTTGCAACACAAGGATAGCAATTGTATTTGCGCTCCACGCCCTCTAACCGAGTCAGGGTGAATACATCGCCAACGTTACAAAAGTCAGTAGCATAGCACGATGGTTTTTCCTTCAGTCGCTCGACAATGCTTTTGACGATCTGACTGCTAGGAACTTTACCACCAGCAACACAGACGGCTCTGTGCCAAATTTCTCGCTGCTGCTGAGGCTCTAAACTAACTAAATCGCGAACTTGCCGCTCTGAAGTTGGGAGAATTTGCCTTTCGTTAGTTGGCAGATCGTTTTGTGTCCCAATGGGACACAAATTCTCGAAAACACTCGCAGCCTCAATTAGCCGATAGGGGTGACGGCGACTAAAACCAAATCGCGCTTGACAATATGCTTCAAAAGTTTTGTGAGTCGAACGGTAAAGTTTTTGGTCGCGCAGTTGGGTCAAAGCTTTTCCCGCTTCAAAAAATGCTCTTTCTACACGCAACTCCAGTCGGTGACGTTCCCGCTCCTCGTCAGGAGTCAGCGGTTCGACAACATCAGAAGCGATCGTCTCAGGAGAAATTGCCTCAAGCGAGATCGTCTCCAGCCGCTCTAAAGATGACCCGACTGCTGGCTCGCTAGGATTCTCTGTTGCGTCAACAGACAAACGCAGGTACTTGAGCGGAATATATTGCCGTTCACCCGATGCTAATTGCACGACTGCACCATCCGTCGATGGCAGCGAGTCAACCATCCCCGTTCCAGCAAAGTAGGGATGATTCGATTGAATGCGATCGCCCGCTTTGAGATCCTCGACTGTTTTTGTGGTAGTATCCACAGCATTTTGACTTAATTTATTTCGGCTCATAACTAGCGCTATTTGATATTAGTTTTGAGAATTCCACGTTAATCAAGCGTCCTTGCTCGTCCCACACCGCCAGTAAGTCAGAGCGCTCCATCACCAAGCGCGTCAGTTTTTTCCTTGCTTCCTCCACCAAAACAGGCTCATCACCGTGCAGCCATGACAAATACTGCTGCAACGAGTCATTTGGTTTGGACAATTCTGGTTGAGGCTGAAGTAAAGTTCGTTGCCGAACTAAAGCACCCAGACGAGCGCTAAAATTGGGGTCTGGTGCGATTTGGGCTTTTGGTTGAGTGGGATTGCTCGACAAAGTTCTCGCTTTTTGAGCTATCTGTTGTTCGTTCGCGCTCTCGACTTCGCTTAAACAAGACGGCAACCTGACTTCTATCCCCGCCGCCTGCAACGCCAGGGCATTATCTAGCGCCAGGTTGTAAAACTGTAAAAACTCCTGCCACAAAATCTGGGTTTTGAAGCGGTTTTTGTAGAACTCAGCATAGGCATTGGATTGGGGAGAGTTAGCCCAGTGACCGCCTTGGTTCTTGTAGTGCAGCGCTCGCCATTGCAAGAAGTAGGGATAGGGTTGTTGCGGTGCGACTTCCCACGCCTCGACAAGGGGCGCGGAAGATTTGTCACAAAGCGAGATCTTGGGTTTGGGACGCGGAAAATCGGATTTAGCCGTACTATCGACCGACGAGCCTGCGGTTATTTCTGGTTCCGGCTCTACTTTTTTTTCTTTTTGGTTCGCCTCTTGAGAAAGAGTATTGCCAGTAGTATTGCTAGTTGTTATTGGTATTCGTTGACAGTCAACCGATGGAGTTGTTGAACTGGATACAGTTGCATCCGTTGAATTAGATCCGTCTGCATCGGTGGAATTATCTCGTTGGGCATCGGTTGAAAGCAATTGTTGTAGGAAGGGATGCTCGTAGTTCACCGTGTACCAACAAGTGCGATCGCGTCCTTGTTGTCTCAAACCCAACTGCTTGACTTCAATCAACCCCAACCCGACAAGGAGACTTCGCACTTTGCGAAAAGCGTAATCCGAGAGCCACGGAAATACTTCTGTGCGCCAAGACTCGTACGACTTGTAGATCCAGCGCCTACCGTCCTCACACATTTGTTTAACCTGGCTGGGAATTGAGCCAAACTCAAGCGTGATGTAGAAATGGATCTGCTGGACAAACGCCGCACAGTTCCCTGCATACCCCTTGTCTCGACGTTTTTCGCTTCGAGCGAATGTTTGAGCGATCCAGACTGCAAGCCCAGTCGGAATCGGTACGGATTGCGCCGCCAATAATCTAGAGGTCATCACCGCGACTCCAGCATCAAAGAATTGACTTTCTCCACCCAAGCAGGTATTTTCTTACCATTGACTGCGCTTAGGTTGTTAAACTCCTGCCACAACTCTGTTTCACTCAAGTGCGGTAGTTGTTCGTGCGCCCATTCAATCGCATCCATAGGAGTTTTCCAACTACGCCACACCTCTTGGTCAAAGAACGTAGATTGAGTCACGGCATCTGGAATCGTAGGAGTTTCCGTTTCATCCAGAAAACCCATGCCGCAAATCGATAGCGTTACCCGTCGCTTTGACTTAATCAAGTTACACAGAGCCTCACCAGTCACGCCCTTAATACTGACAACACCAACGTCCGTGTCAGTTCTCCCATCAGGAGTCCGTGCCGTCACTGTCACCACAAATACCTGTCCGTCCAGCACCTGTGTTTGTGGGGAATCAATGCTGATGTGATGTAGTTTTCTTAACTGGTCGGTACAATCTTTCCTGGCATACAACGTCAACTTTCCATTTAGCCGAATTAACTCGAATGGTTTGGTCAGCGGGTTCAATCCCAAAGAGTTGCAGACGGCGTTGTAGTACATCACTCGCTCTTTTGGCGATAGTTTCGACAAATCCCCTTCTACTACCGTCTTGGCTAAGACTTCTTCGACGCTGCTGGGATTGGCTGGCTCGATTGGTAATATGTTTGACATGAGTTTCTCCTATAACTAGAAGCGGACAAAGGTAAATCCTCGTCCGCAACAGAACAAATGAACTAAAATGGCGCTTCTAATTTATCTGCTTTTGAATAGGAGATAATTTGCCAATCTCTCAACCAGCCACAAGAAGCTAACAACTGTTCTATGGTTTCAATCGAAGGCTGAACAACTACAACATTGATGATTTGGGTATTTACCGGAATAGAACGAGCGTCTTGGAGTTCGTATTTCTTAGTTGCTAACTCGACAAAGTATCTGTGTCCGACTAATTTCTTCTCTACTACTTCGGGAGAAGTAACTAACGGAAGAAGGCGATCGCGCACTGTATTTCGTGTCATGATTATTCTTGTCCTTTCTTACGTAGATGGGGCGAGCAGTTGACTCATGACCTGAGAAATCTTTAGTCAACTGCTCTTGATGAATACATTTTAATATCAATATATTGGTAAAGTCAATGACTTGACTACCTTTTTTGTGCTAATCTGAAGTTGTATAAACATATTGATATGTTTGCTGTGGTTGCTATGGCTCGGATGAAGAAGGCATATCCCAAAATACATGGAGAAAAGAAGAGACAGTTTCAGTTTATGCTGACAGAAGGAGCGTCGGAGGAACTGGACAAAGTAGCGCAGCAGTTAGGAATCAGCCGCTCGGAGGTTTTAGAGCGCGTTATTCGTAGTGGTGTATCAGAAATAGTTGTGGCGTTTAATTCAGGGCTACAAACTGTTTGACTCTATCTCATGAACTACGCGCTACCCGCCTACGGCACTCGGTAGCGCGTAGTTCATTCTCGTAATGCTTGACTCGGGTTTAGCGATAGACACTGCTGCGATGCCCAACCTTAACTATCACAATCAGCAGCACTCTGTCTTGAATTTCGTAGATAATTCGGTAATCGCCTACTCGAATGCGATATAAACTTTCCTCACCCTCCATCTTGAGAACACCAGGTGGACGGGGGATTTCTGCTAGCTGTTCAAGGCGTTCAACTATCAATTGTTGAATGTTTTTGCTTAACTTCTTTATTTGACGTTTAGCAGCAGGAGCGATTTCAACAGAGTATGTCATATTTCACAAACCCAACTCCTGCTTGAGATCTGCTAAAGATGTAGTGCCTTGCTCTCGTGCTTCCTTCAAGGCAGCGCGGGCATCTTCTAGATCAGTTTGCATCTCTAGTTTTTCCCGTTCGTTTTTGGTCTTCAAAAACCGGAGGAAATCAAGTACCTCGTCTAGTATGGCTTCTGGAACTTGCTCAATTTCTTGCAGTAGTAATTCTTTAGTGTTCATAGTTAAAAACTTAGTAATTTAGCGAATTCTGTAGTTAATCAGCTTCTCCCTGTACTCGATTAGTGTATTAAGTGTAAGTTGGCGTGAAACAAGTGATAAAGCTGATTAACTACAAAGATTTTGGCAATCTTTTTTCTTGATTTTCAAGTGACAGCGCTACTCCATTCTTTAAGTAAACTAGACCACTGGAAAAGGAAGTGCATAACCCTTATTTGCCACTTTCGGGAATAAAATTTAGAATCTGTTATAGATAAGGATTTTGGCAAAATTGCTCCAAATGAAGTCAGGTATTAAGAAATCAAGCGTGAAAGCCATAGATCACAAGCCTTTTCAATTCGCAGTTAGTTTTTTGCTTACCCAGAGTGGCAGATGAGGGATAAGCACACTAAACAAGTTATGCCAACTCTAGTACTTCTTCAGGAATTATTCTTAATAAAGAAGCATGTGGATTATTTTTCCTAGACTGAGTGAGCTGGTTAGAATGCTTAGATTGTGATGGTGCGGATGTGGTTGATGATTGGGGTTCATCGTCTGGTTCATAGTCACGAGTATAGTCAATAAGACTAATGGGAGTAATTTGCTCATCTAGGTTTAGAGCTAATTTGTTCAAGGCATTACATAAATTATTCAAAGAATCGCCATCAAGCCGTGGCATAGTGTCACTCTTTCGCAAGTTGGAAACTGCGTTGGCACTAACTCCCATCTCCTTAGCTAGGTCAATAGCTTTAATGTGATATCTTGCCATGACCTCCCGTAGCCGCCACTTAATCAAAGTCTGACCCATAAAACTCAACACCTCAAATGTACTGCTGCTTTAGAGTTTAACACAACTTATAAACCTCACAGTTATATTAATAACATTAAAGCTGTAAGTATACAAGTCTAAAATGTTGACAGATACAAGTCTAGGCTGTATATTTAGAGTATGAGGCAAAGGGAAAGGAGACAACCCCCCACCCGAAACGGAAAAAAAGTCTCAAAGTGATTCCAAAAACAGTAGAACTTTGACAAAGCAATAACCCCCTCCGCATTCCGCAACTAGCGTGGCAGGTGCAAACCGCAGAACGAAGAGCCAGGACGGAGGATTTGACCGAACGACTAAGACGAGTGCCAAAAAAAGCCCTAACTCAGCGTTAACTGGTTGGGGCAACTCTTCGTAATACCAAAGACATTGTAACTATGACAATACAGATAATTGCCAGTTCTGCACCTCAAGCTCAAGTCCAGACTCCTCAAGTCTGGGACGAGCCAACCGCCGCTGCCCAAGTCGGAGACGAAATTCGCGCTCCCTTCATGCCAGTTATGCAGGTAGTAGAGAGAGAAGTTTTAGCAGACGGACGAGTACGGCTGCTGGTTAAACCCGTATCCGCTTCTTATTCTGAGGAGTGGATTGTAGCGCCTCAAGCTACAGTAGAGCAGCAACAGCTCAAGTCAGCCCCATCAGAAAACATAGAACCACAACAGCCAATAGAATTAAAGGGCGATCGCCCAGCCCACCAATCCCAACCCGACTGGGAGGCAATTGCCGAATATGAAAGTGGCAGCACCCACGGCAAATACGATGCTGCTGCTCGGATGCCGCCAATGTGCAAACAAGCGAGCTGTCCCTATTCTCAAGGTTATCTGGATGGCTATAGCAGCATTCAAGCATCTTCTCAGCCACCAGTTCCAGACCCCAAGGCAGTCGAGTGGCAGGTAGTCTACGACCCCAAATGGGACTTGTATCAAATTTGGATAGGAGAGCGCTGTCTGCGGGAGAAAGCCACAAGTGCCTCCGAAGGCGAACGAATAGCACAGAAATACATCGCAGCAGAAGAGCTACGACGACAGCATCGGGAATTGGTGATGAGTGCGTTTGCAGCTTAAATGAAAACATTCCGTTCGCCGCCTAGAACTCAATTAGCTAGTAGTACCGATTGGCAACAAGCAGCGAGGTTTTTTCGTCCCCCACGAGCTATCTAGACCCAGGGCAAACGCATCTAAATTTATCAGAGAATATTCGTTGCATTTTCAACTTCACCCTACCCTATGCCTGAACTAGTTTTTCTCAATAATGTAGAAATTATTGCAAACGCTCTCAACCCATTCTCTTCTCAATAAGCCTGAGTTTATTGCAATCATTTTCAATAAATCGGGAAATTTTCTGCCTTATTGATAAGATGCGTTTGCCCTATATCTAGACCGACTATTCTTCAGGAGCAAAACTCAAGTGAAACAGCGTCGAGTCCTGCGCCGCACCTATCAGCAGTGGCAACGATTCTCCCAACTGGAGTTTAGACTAAATCAAGAAAAAAGCGGTCAATCCTGTTGAAGTGACCACTTTTTGGTCAATGCTGAGATTTA
>NZ_RSCK01000104.1:0-20092 GCF_003991895.1 Chroococcidiopsis cubana SAG 39.79 | reverse complement strand
GAGACTATTGTGTGTGTATTTTGAGCATAGGTCTCAGTTTTCTTTTTGGCTAGTTTTTCTCATCGAACTCACGTTGAGCTATTCCGAGATTCGCCAAAGGGAAATTAATACCGAAATTGCCGACTTACATTCATTCGTCTCGCTCACGAAATGAATGGCAACTGGTATCCTTGGAGTGCAGCTCAAGGCACAAATCGACGACCGATTATGTCCGCATGTGGCAACATATCAAAAGTCTATTCTCCAACAAAGGTATGGAACGCACGCATTTGCAATGGGTCTGGTGCGTTAATGCTACAGATGTGGGGAACTATAAAGCCGAGTCGTTATAAAAAGACAGATTGGGCTGTTTTTAGTGGCGATCGCGGCGACAGTACATTTGTCAATAATGGCAAAACTTACAAAACTTATTCTGCCTGCAAGTTAGCTATTCGCGATCGCAGTTGGATCTCTGCTAATACAAAAAATCCCCGCCTGATTACAGATGCAGAGTTTGCTGGTTTGTAGTAAGAGAAGGCAGACAAAAGACAGCAATAAGGGATGACCACCGCCAGAATCATCCCCACACGTCAAGCAATATTAATGTTCCGAATCTTTAAGCTACATCAAAAGCTTTAGTTTTTACCAGTAACTGATTCCAAAGCATTTTTCAGTTTGTCTTCTACTGAGGTTGCTTTAGCATTTTCTGGACGACTCATCTTGTTTAAGTCAGCAGCTCCTTGAACTTCATTGAGTCCTTCTTGAGCTTTGGTTTGCGTTTCTTTGCGCGAGTAAGGATCTTTGAGTACTGCTTCTTGGGCTTCTTTCTCAATGCCTCTTAGCTGAGCTTCACCTTGCTGGGGAGCAGTGGGGCTACCACCGGGATTGACAGGAGCGCTGAAAGCGGGAAGCGCTTGAGAGAATACTAGCAACGCGCTGACACAGATAGCAAATAAAATGCGAACTGGGCGCAACGCAGATAAATTGAATCGAACAGAGCGCATACTGGTTTCTCCTGCGATCGACAATTGTAATAACAAACTTGTAATTTATGGCTACGTTTCGCTGAAATTCAGCAAAATTCGGAACCAACCTTCTTTATTTAGCGCTAATCTTTGATTTAGTTACATCTACATCAGGATAGATATATTTAATACTAATCACAGATGAGAAATTCAATCTTTGGTAATAATGGATCGCGTACGATCCCGACACCAATAAAATTCCAACGCTTCAATAACGCTCCTAGTTGAGTACCAGGAATCGACTCAATTGCAAATTGGTCGGCTACACTAGCAGCATGAGTATTCAGATAAGTCAATGCCTCAAAATGCTCGCTAAATAGTAACAAATAGCCTGTGTTTTTCTCAGCTACATCGCGATTTACCCGGGCAACTAAATAGCTGCCATCAGACTTAGAACGCGCAATGTAGTAGATTTGGGACAACATGAATGAGAAGTCGTAAGTCGTAAGTAACTGGTCACTGGTTACTGGTCACTGATAACTGATTAGGGGTTCTCCAACTTAATCCGGGGGTCGGCGACTTTGAGTAGTAGGTCAGCAATTAAGTTACCAACAATTAACATTACGGCTCCCATGACCAAGCTTGCCATGACGAGATACAAATCTTGAGCTAAGACTGCTTGCAAAATTAAGCGCCCTAATCCAGGCCAGTTGAAGAAGAATTCGGCAATAAACGCACCGCTTAACAACCCAGCCAGTTCAAATCCTAAGATGGTGATTAAGGGATTGATGGCGTTACGCAGAGCGTGGACGTAGATCACGCGGTTTTCTGGTAGTCCTTTAGCGCGGGCAGTTTGAATATAATCTTGACGGAGTACGTCGAGAAGTTCGCCACGGGCGATCCGTTGCAAGCCTGCAAAGCTGGTAATGCTTAAAGCTATGGTGGGTAAAATCATGTGCCAGCCAACATCAAGGATTTTACCTAGAGGCGTGAGATCGGCGTGGTTGATACTCGTCATGTCTCCTACGGGAAATAGGGGAGAGACGTTTTGAGCGAAGATCAGGAGTAACAAGGCAGTGATGAAGCTAGGAAATCCTTGTCCGGTGTAGCTGATAATTTGTAAAACGCGATCGCTCCACTGATTTTGCTTTACGGCGGCGACAATTCCTAAAGGAATGGCGATCGCCCAGGTGACAATTAAAGATGAAATTGCCAGTAGTAAGGTGGCTCCAACCCGCTCCCACAGCAAGGAAGACACGGAACGCTGATAGACGAAACTCGTACCGAAATCACCCTGAGTCACAATCCGCCACAACCAACGGAAATACTGTTCGATCCAAGGACGATCTAATCCAAACTGTTGTCGCAGTTGCTCGATCCGTTCTGGGGAAATTTTGGGGTTTTGCCGCAGGGTATCTAGATAGTCCCCTGGAGCAAGTTGAATAATAAAGAATGACAACGCAGATGCTAGTAATAATGTCAAGAGAGCTTGTGCTAGCCGCTTGATAATATAAATAAATGTTTCGCTTGAAGCTATCCCGGTCAGCCACTGCCGACCAGATGTTAATGAAAGTTTACTAGAAGCCATAATGTGAGCGATCGCGCTTTAGCTTTCTAGAATAATAGCCTTTTGGCTAAAATGTTTGCTCAAAAGGGAATTGCAGAAAACAATTCAATCATCAGAATAACCAGGCGGATGTTGAAAGTTACCCACAACTTGGTTTATTTCTTGAGAGATCGCTAATAATTCCATTTCGCGCCAACGCTTACCCACAATTTGCATTCCAATCGGCAATCCATCCGGTGTATATCCTACCGGAATTACCACGACTGGATGACCTGTAAAAGCAAAGGGAATTGTATAAGCACCCGAAGCCATCAGATAAGGTACTTTTCTACTATCAATCTCAATTGCCGTACCTGTTGGACAATGCTGAAATGCAGGTGTCATTGCTACGGGACAAAGCCATGCATCCCACGCTTCGAGTTCTGCATCCATTTGAGCAATAAAGCGATCGCGCTGAGTTAATGCGGCAAAATAGCCTTTCATGTTAGGATTCAACGCGGTGGAAAACCCAATTTTAGACACGTTACTGATTTTGCGTAATCCGCGATCGCCTTGAGTTGCTTCGCCTAACATTAAAGTCAGCGAGTCACGGACATAATCAAAGTCAAATGGTTGCGAAATGGGTGAAGTGTAAGCAGAAATTGTCAGGTAGACTTGCCAAGCTGAGATAAAATCAAATTTTGGTATCCATTGGTCAATTTGCGTTCCGGCATTTGATAACTTGTGGGCAACTGCTTGCATTGCAGATTTAATCGATTGAGCCACCGGATACGGATTGACTTCGTCTGTCCAAGCAATTTTTACATGTTGCAGGCTCTTGCAGCTGGGACTATCTAGAGGAACGGGTGGAACTTCTGGTTGGCGCGGATCGGCTCCCGCAATGAGTGAAAAGCATAATTGTAAATCTTCAATGGAACGAGCGATCGGACCTGCTACCAACATTTGCCGAATACAACGAGACATGCCTGGAACTTCGGGAATGTGACCCGCTGTAGATACTCGCCGATCTGTAGGCTTGAGTCCATATACGCCGCAGAAATGGCTTGGCTGGCGAATTGAACCTCCTATATCACTACTAATATCTAATGGTGATAGTCCCGCTGCGATCGCTGCCGCACTACCTCCAGAACTTCCACCAGGCGTATAATTTAAGTTCCAAGGATTATTAACCCGTGCAAACAGATCGTTTGTACTCTGGAAATTACCTGCCAGTTTAGCTGGATTTGTTTTACCCATAATCACAGCTCCCACTCCACGCAGTTGCGCTACTACCGTTGCATCTGTTGCGGGAATATAATCTTTTAGAGGTTTGTATCCGGCAGTAGTGAGGAGTCCGGCAGTTTCAAACGCATCTTTAATCGTAATGGGTACACCGTGGAGAACGCCCCAGTTTTCTCCTCGGGCTAGGGCTTCATCTGCTTCTTCAGCGCGTTCGTGGGCGCGTTCTGCATCCAGCGTGCAAATAGCATTGAGTTGGGAATTGTACTTGACAATTCGATCCAAATATGAATCCAAGACTTCCGCAGCTGAGACAGTGCGATCGCGTATCATCTGGGCTAGCTGGTGGGCAGGAGTAAAGACAAAATCGTTCATATGTTTGTGGGAGATTGAATTTTTAGTTACATGCATGGCATTCGTAGGGGCGCACAGATGTGTGCCCCTACAGTCTGCGTATTCCATCCCTTTGACAGCATAAGTAGGTAAAATTAATTATATTAACTTTTAGTTAACTATATTAACTAATTAAATATTTCTATGGGTCGTCCGACAAAAGAAAATTCTCTAACGCAACAAGATGTAATTACTGCTGCGATCGCTTGTCTCGATCGCGAGGGAGAATCAGCTCTAGGTGTAAATCGAGTGGCGAGGGAATTAGGGATTAAACCGCCAGCTATTTACAAGCATTTAGATGGCAATCCAGCCCTCAAACGAGCAGTAGCACTAGCACTTTGGCAAGATTTTTTGGCGTTTTGTCAGCCAAGAAGTAAAGCACTGAGCGATTCTAAAGAGTTACTGAAAGCTGGAGGACGAGCAACCCGTGACTATGCGCGATCGCACCCAGCCCGTTATAAAGTGATGATGCAATTTCAGTTGCAACCGTCCGATCCTGAAGCATCTGCAATTATTCAGGAAACTCTGGACTTCTTTCGTAGAATACTAGAGCCTTATGAATTTACCTCAGAGCAGCTTGTAGACGCAATGCGAATGGTGAATGCGACAGTCAATGGTTTTATTGCCTTAGAACAAGGGAAAATGTTAACTCTAGAGCGCTCGACTGATGCTAGTTTTGAAGTTATGCTTGAGGCGCTCGTTGTGGCAATCGAGCATATTCGGGATGTTGAGGAATCATAGGTAATTTTTTCATCATTCTCACTAAGCCGATCGCAATTTGATACTACCTTTGTCAAAAACTCGACTATCTGTACCGATCGCACTTACTTCTATTCTGTCGGCATACACTTCATAAGTGGCAAAACTCAACTTGCTTGCAGAAAGCGCCGTCCACTCAGAACGATCTACAGGACGAGTTCCCGCACCACCACCAGTAATCATATATGTCGTACCATTAATGGGGCGCGATCGCTCGTAGTTATGATCGTGTCCGTTGATGTAGAGTTGTACGCCATACTTCTGAAACAGTGGCGTAAATTGTTTAATAAAAGTTTGATTATTGCCGTAATGACCGGAAGAATAAACCGGATGATGTCCAAATACTATCTTCCAAGGTGCATCGCTGCGACTGAGTTCTTTTTCTAGCCAAGCTAGCTGAGTATCCCAATCGGCATTACTATTAGTATCGAGAGCAAAAAACTGTACCGGATCGCGGCGGAAAGTATAGAATCGTCCTTGCATATTGAAGCCGGGATAGCGGACTTGCGGATCGCCGTTAGCGGTACGAATATCATGGTTGCCAAGACAGGCGTAAAATTTTACCCCTTGTTTGAGTAGGGGTTGATAAGGACGCTCGAATACAGCTTGAATTTTTTCGATCTCGCCGTTGTTGTAAATATTATCTCCCGCCAAAATTGCTAAATTAAACTTGTTTTGACGGTGATAGACAGTCATTGCCTCAGCTACAGCATATTGTCCGCGATCGCCCGTTCCCGTATCTGCTACCGAGATAAATCGCAACAAAGGTTTTGTAGATGGCTTAGGCTTTAGATCGTCAGCACCAGAAGCAATTGCCGATCTCTCCTGTGTCGGAGATTCACGTCCGTGGATTTTGTTCCACAGCGCCACACCAAAAAAGCTCAATGTACTCAGGAATAGAAATTTACGGCGTTTGAAACTCATAAGATGGTAATTGGTAATTGGTGAGTGACTGGTAGCTGGTGGCTAGTGGCTAGAGTCTTTATCCAGTCACTAGTCACCAGCCACTAGCCACTAGACACTGATAACTGATAACTGTTAACTGATAAGCTAGGTGCAGCACCCGCTAAGAATTTAACTTATCTTCGATTGTTTCGCTGCCTGGGAGGAAGAAATTTATGTCACAGGAACCGTCTAATTCCCAAAAGTCACCTTCCCCTGAACGTAAGCCAAAAGCAAATTCCTTTCAAGCAGCGGTAAAAACACAAACAATTAAACTGCTGCGTGGCACAATCGGAGTTATAGAAGGAGCGATCGCTCAACTAGAAGCTGAACCCACAACCACGACTGAAGCAAGTTGGTGGGAACCTTTACAAGATGGCTGGGGTTCTGTTTTGGGAAAAATTCGCTCTGTGCTACCAGCAGGTCTTTCAGGTAAGCTGTCTAACTCTGCTTTGACCGGAATTATGGCAGGAATTGTAGTAGTTTTGGTGCTGACAACCTCAAATCTATTTTCAGGTAAACCTACAGAGGTTGCAGTTGCTCCTACTCCCAGATCGGAACTACCAGCAGTTACAGCAATTCCTTCCCCTGCACCAGAACTACCAGCAGTTACAGCAATTCCTTCCCCTACAGCACCGGAACCGTCAGCAGTTACTACAACTCCTGCTTCTGAACGGGAAATACCAATCGCGACAACGCCTCCTTCCACACCGGAACCGCCAAAGGTTACGACTCCTTCCCTTACAGATGAACCATCTTCCGCAGTGGAAGTTGAACCAAAAATAGCTATTCCTAGTGAGTTAACTGCAACCGATGTACCGCAGCCAGTAAAGACTGTCACACCTCCTGAGTCAATGCCTACCCTAGTTGCACAACTGACACCAGAGGAGATTTTAGTCGCCTCAATTCAAAAGCAAGTTGAAGAAATTAGCGATCGCGTTGCGGATGGATTAATACAGTCTATTCAACCCAATTTTGGGGGTAGCAATTTGGTACTCACGCTTGGCGATGACTGGTACGATCTCCCGTCTTCCGAGCAAGACAAATTAGCAGCTCAAATGCTAGAAAGATCCAGAGAACTCGATTTCAGTCGCTTGGAGGCGATCGATCCCAAAGGAAATATAATCGCTCGTAGTCCAGTTGTGGGCAAAGATATGATAATTTTCCGACGACAAGATTTGAGTAGCAATCTCTAAAAGGCGATCTGCTCCCTTTGAAGACAAACTCAGCCTTTATTCTTAAGAAAAATTAAGCCATTTTAATTTATGAATAAAGAAATAAAGAAATTGTTTTATTTATATGAATATTCAACTTTTTATCCTTAACTGTTAATTTTGGATCGCTTGTAGCGATCGATTATGTATCGTATGTAGCAATTCGTTTTGAATTAGATATACCTAATAACTAAGAGTAGTAAATGACAATGGATTGAGCCTGCTAATTGTTAAAGTTTCAGATTAGATTTAAAGTCTGTGAATTTTACCAGACAGTTACCTCTTACATTTGTGTTTATATATTGTGTTTATATATTATGACCGTGCTAACCAAGTCAGATTAGCTTGTTACAATTTAATCCAAATTAGCAATGCCTGTACTAGTAAGCTGGTTCGATACAGGTCGTTTTAGTATAAGTAAGTTATTACATTTTGCTATCGTTCTAGTCAAACTCAATCTCCAAATTCTGAGGTATCAATGACTTTTTATCAAGAGATAACACAAGATGAAGTTCTCGATCGCAGCAAAATCTTGACCAGACAGATGAAGAAAGAGATCAACCCCTACGAGGAGGCTAACACACACTCTAACGGTGAGCTATTAGATACCTTCAGTCGGGGTCGAGTCGCTATTTTTATCGATGGCTCTAGCCTCTTCTATGCTGCTTTACAACTAGGAATTGAAATAGACTATACTAAACTGCTGTGCCTGTTAACAGCAGAAGCCCCTCTCTTACGTGCTTTCTTCTACACGGGTGTCGATCCGATCAACGATAAACAACAAGGTTTCTTACTTTGGATGCGTCGTAATGGTTATCGCGTCGTTAGTAAAGACTTAATTCAATTTCCTGACGGTTCTAAAAAAGCAAAGTTAGATGTAGAAATAGCCGTTGATATGATGACCCTAGCTGGCTGTTATAATACAGCCGTTTTAGTTAGTGGAAATGGAGATCTTGCCTATGCAGTTGATGCAGTTTCTTATCAAGGTGTACGGGTAGAGGTCGTCAGTCTTCGGTCTATGACTAGTGATAGTCTGATCAATGTTGCCGATCTCTACATCGATTTAGCTGGAATTAAAGAGCAGATTCAAAAAATATTTCCTTCTGAGTCAAGTTAAACTCTGTTGAGATAAAGATTAGACTTTGAGTGTCACTAATTCTCGATTTCGTCTTGCGAGAACCTCTGTAATTAAGGTTGGCATTTCTTGATAGCAAGCCGGACAAAACCAATAAATGCCTTTAGCACTAATGTGGCGTAGTAATGTTTGAGAACAACAAGGACAAGTTGGTGTAGACATAGCTAATGATTGGGGTGAAAGTGTGGAAACTGACGTACAACAGAAGCAAGATTGAGTTTATTTATGCAGATCTATCGGAGGCACATCGTCACAATTCTAAATTTTGAATTTAGAATTCAGAACTGACTCTAACCAAACCAGTGGGAAGGTGCTAATCCAGATTCTGTTTCTGAGGGAATATGATGAACGATCCATTCCCAATATTGCTGTAATATCTCTTGAATTCCTTGCTTTGCTAAGTTTTCGATCTGCAATTTTCGGTAAGAACTACAATCTCCGAAAGTAGTGCAATTTTCTCCTTCTTCCAAAACTGTATAGGAGTTAGCAACTCTGCTTAAAATATAAGCGATCAATTTTTGGCGTAAGTCTGGAATTGCAAAAGCTTTTTGATAGGGGTAATGAGGATAATCCTCTAACGCAGTTTCAATGTGTTCGACAACCATTGGTAATGTTAAGTTCACAACTGCTTTAGTCATTTTTTATACCTCAATCTATCAATCTCTAAAATCTGCATAAATCGTCGTAGTTTTAATCTAAGTGATAAATATGAGGAACTTGTGAGAAAATAAAAATTTTTTAAAACTTCTAGTTAAGTTTGTTAACAAAAATATGAACTGATGTAAACTAGTTTTCCTATTGTGGCAGCACAATTCACTCTGGCTAAGCGATGGCAAATAATCATAAATATTTTGCTTCAACCGTTCTTCTTGTAATCAAGCCTGTTAGTTGGTTGCATCTCGACCATTGGTCAAGAGATGCTCTATCCAAAGATAGATTGACACAATATAATGAAAACCGTATGGATGTCTGTTAGTTTGCAGACAAAAACCTAAATTTGTTAGGCGATCGCATCAGTTATCGTAGGGATGGGTTTAGCAAAAAATTGGCAGTTGACAGCAATAATCTTCACGCGAAACCCGCTCCTACAGCAGTCAGAAACCGTAGGGGCGGGTTTAGTAAAGTCTCTATGGTTAGTGACAACAATCTTCCTACAAAACTCGTCTGTACAGGAATTATTTTTATCGTCTTAACCCCTAATTTCTAACCTTTAATGTCTCTGCATTTACTATGCTTTAGAACGGTGTTTTTTATCGTTGATATCACCTTCAAAAGGCTGAACTCCTGTATTTGGATACTGGTCGTCGTTCGGAGCAAAAATTCGCTTAACCGCAGCTCCTAAATAAGTTACCAGTTGTGCTAAAGCATTCCATACAAACTGTATGACTTGCCGTGATGTTCTACTGAGCGACATATTTTTTCCTCCTAATTCAACTAAAATTCACTAGGAAGCTATTGCGTTTGAACAGATGGGTCTGTTTGGGTGGGTAGACCTACCTCAGCAGCAGAACGGCTTAACATAGACTGCTGGAGATGTTCTTCCTGTTGCCTTTGTTCGGTCATGCGTTCTCTGGCTGTTTGTTGGATTTCCGAATCTCCAGAGTCAGCTAACTCTGCTTCTGTACGCTGCAACATAGACTGCTGCAAATTTTCTTCCTGCTGGCGCTGCTGCGTCATTGCCTCTCTTGCTTCTTCTCGCGTACTCATGGGCAAGTCTCCAAAATTAGTTGTTGGTTGTTAGTTGTTGGTTGTTAGTTGTTGGGTCTTGCTGAAATATCTATGAAATTGTGAAAAATTGCGAATGAGTTTGTTAAATCTGTTCTTACAGGATTGGTGCTGAGCAAGCAGAATTCGGTTTCTCATATCTGAGGGTAACCGATCTGCTTCTATTGTTAGAATAAGCTGACAATTTGAGGAACTTGTGAGGAAACAGCGATCGGTTATCGTAGGGGCGGGTTTTGAGCCAAAATTTATCGCTTTGGTGGTCAATCTAGCTTGCTAAACCCGCCCGTACAGTTGTCAGTTATCGACGAGTAGTAGCGAATTGTAATGATTTAATTCCAGCCCAAAGTAGTAGCGACTTGAGAGGCTAGCTGAAGAGGATCGAAGGGTTTGGCGATCGCATCTTTCATACCTAACAGAGCGTAGCGGCGGCGATCGGCTGGTTGTACCTTGGCAGTCAAGAAAATCACGGGAATATGTTTTGTTGCTTTGTTTGCCTGCAACTCTTTATAAGTTGTTAATCCATCCATCTCAGGCATCATCACATCAAGGAGGATAGCATCGGGTTGTTCGGCTGCGGCTTTGGTCAAACACTCGCTACCAGAACTAGCCGTGCTAACTTGCCAACCCGCTACCATCTCCAAACAAATTTGGGCAACCTCTTGGATATATGGTTCGTTGTCAACTACTAATATGCGTTTGGCTGTCATTGGTCATTGGTGAGTGGCTGGTGGCTGGTGGCTGGTGGCTAGTGACTAGACTCAATTCTTGTCACTAGCCACTAATCACTAGCCACTGATAACTGGTCACTGGTCACTGTCTCCTTAGATGCAACCACACGCCCGCGCCCATTTTTCTTGGCGCGATAAAGAGCTTTATCTGCCACACGATACAAAGTTTCTAGATCTGCACCGTGTTGCGGGTAATGGGCAATTCCAGCGCTAAAGGTGATGGGTATGTTGCATTGAGGGTGTGTAGACTGCTGTTGCTGCCATCCGATCGAGATATCTGTCAATCGCTGTACTCCGTCTTGGCTGGTCATACCGTACAAACCGCAGATGAATTCTTCACCACCCCAACGAGCTACTATATCTTCTCGACGCAACGAATGCAGTAACCACTGTCCCAGCTGACGTAACACCGCATCGCCCACTGCATGACCGCAGGTATCGTTGACTAGCTTAAAGCGATCGATATCTAAAACTGCCAAACAGAGGGGTTGATGATGCCGCTTTGCTAGATTTAGCAAGCGTTCTAAGTCTTGAGTAGATTTATGGCGATTAGCAACTCCCGTCAGCGGGTCAATTTCTGCTAAGTTGCGCAAAAGTTCGATCCGGTCGAGCCGATTCATGATTCGGTTTACGAGTTCCGGTCCAACAATCGGCTTGCTGACAAAATCATCCGCCCCAACTGCAAACACTTGATTTACCGTATTGGCATCGCTGTAGGCAGTCAGAAATAAAATTGGCAATCCGCACCAGTGCGAATCTTGGCGCACGATCTGACACAGCTCTAAGCCGCTGAGATGGGGCATATTGATATCTAAAATGAGCAAATCTGGAGCTGAGGCTTCTAGTGTTTCCCAAAAACGACGCGGATCTTCGATACAAATCGTCCTCAAACCCCACGGTTCTAGCAGGCTGCGTAGGGTAGCAAGGATCTGAGGATCGTCATCCACTACCATCACCTTAGCTGCTGTCGCTTCCTTTGGTAGTAATTGGGTGACTGCCTGTAAAACTTGGGCTGGCGGTACGGGCTTGGGTAAAAAGGCATGTCCGCCACAACGGGCAACTTCAAGTCGCGTCATCAAATTATCTCGATCGCTATGGACGAGAACGGGCAAGGAGGGATAGCGATGTTTGAGTTCGACTAAGAGTGCTAAGCTGTCTGCTGTATTGCCATCAAGATCGAGTAATACGACTTGGGGTGGCGATAAAGCGATCGCTTTCCTAGCTGATTCTAGGTGAGTGGCTATTTCTGCTTGAATGCCCCACACTCCCGCTTCTTCGATCAATGGCTCTGCCAAATGGCGATCGCTATTGAAGATTAACAATTGCGGCAACTCTTGTTTAACTGCGACGGGTGTTGTCAGTTCGGGAGGAGTTAGTTCTATCGAGCGGCGTAAAGCCGCTACGAGTTCTCGCAAATGCTTTGTTTCTGTTTGACTCATCGGCTTTTTGGCTCGCAAACTACGTTCGATTTTCCGTGCTAGTTGCGAACCTGTGGCAAAACCAAAAGTACCTAAAGAACCTGCTAAAGTGTGAGCAGCTTGTTCTGCATGGTGACGTTGCTCTGTCGTCAGTTGAGCTGGCAAGATTTGAGTCGTAGCTTGTTCTAATAGCATTACCTGCTCGTTTACCCTACCCTGAAATCGCTCCCATACTCCTGCTAAAGCCGTAAGAGTTTGTTGTCGCGTCTGCTCGCTTGGCTCTTCAGATGATGGTATTGTGAGTTTATTGACCGATGGCGACTTAAGACGATAGCCGATCCCGTAGACGGTTTCGATCGCATCTGCGGGTGCGCCAACTGCTTTTAATTTCTGCCGCAGTCCTTTAATTTGCGTCCTTACGGCTTCTTCCCCTGGGGTTTTATCAAACGACCAAACACGATCCAAGATGGCGCTGCAACTGAAAACCCGGCGATTGTTCCGTAAAAACAGTTCTAGCAAGGCGTACTCTTTGGGAGTCAATTGTAGCGATCGCCCGCTATAAGTCACTTCACAGCTACTCGGGTCGAGTCGTAGCTCTCCCCACTCTAATACTGGCGAAACACTCGTATTTCCACGCCGCAATAAAGCTCGCACGCGGGCAAATAATTCTTCTTGGTCAAAGGGTTTGACCAGATAATCATCTGCACCAGCATCTAAGCCGATTGCCTTATCGTGACTGCTATCTCGTCCGGTCAGCAACAAAATTGGCATTTTGTAACCCTGCGATCGCACGCGACGGCACAGTTCGATTCCGTCCAACTTTGGCAACATGACATCTAACAGGATCAGGTCATATTCGTAAGCTTGAACTAGTTCCCACCCTGATTCGCCATCGGCTGCTATTTCTACAGCATAATTTTGCTCGGATAGCACCAAATCTAGGGCATTAGCGATAAACTCGTCATCCTCTACAACTAAAATGCGCATTGTTAGGGAGTAGGGAGTAGGGAGTAGGGAGTAGGGAGTAGGAAAGAACTGACTGTTTGTTTTTCACCTCTTGCCTCTTAGCTTTACTCATGCCGATCCTAAAGCAGAATTACAGAAAATTAAGGTTTGTTTGCAAATTTAAAACAAGATCGAGCTGAATTGGTTACAAAAGTTGATTGTTGAATTGGTCATTTGTCATTTGTCATTGGTCGTTGATAACTGATAAGTACAGACGTTACATGTAACGTCTCTACACTGATAACTGTCATCCCTTGTACAAAATCTCGTTTCGACTCGCTGCACCCAGGGGAGTAGGGGTAACGCCGATCGCGTGGGGAGCGATCGCGGTAGGAATGACGGGGGAGGCGTGCCATTCATGGAGAAGATTTTGCAGGAATTTGTCTTGTCCTGCGCGCAGACTTTCAAGCTGCCATCCTCTATTGATAATGACAAACCAAACCAAACCGCGATCGCGGGTGGGTAAAACTCCTGCTAAGGCGCTGACTTCGTTCAAGGTTCCGGTTTTGACGACAGCACCCGCAGGGACGTGGCGTAGTTCTAGCGTACCTCGGCGATCGCGTCCCGATACGGGGAATAAGTCAGCAACGCTCAGTTTATAGGGAAGTAATTCTCGTTGTACTGCCATAAACATCGCACAAGCTGCCCTGGGAGAAATTTGATTTTCTATCCCTAGTCCAGAAGTATTACCCAACAAAATTTCTGAGTCTGGCACTCCCGTGGTTGTTGCCGCTATTTGGCGCACGCTTGGCGCTCCACCTAACATTTGCCCTAACATCTGTGCCATTTCGTTATTACTGTAAACATTCATTTCCTTCAGAATTTGTGCCAAAGATAAAGAATGATGACGTAGTAATAAGATTTGCTTGGGATTGGCGATCGCAGCAACTTGTACGGTTCCGGCGATCGCGACACGCGGTTTTGGCGTACCTGGGGGTAAGGTAGAGTATTGCATTTTAGCAGCAGCTTTCCAGGTAGAGGCATCCAGTCCTTGTTTGAGCAGTTCTCCAGCCTTGAGGGGATCGGATTGATAGTTCATGGCAAAATTACCAGTCACTACCAAATTGCCCGTAACGCGAGAAATTCCCAATCGATTCAGACTATTCCCCAGGGCGATCGCTTCCTCCCAAACAAACAGCGGATCTCCTCCGCCTGTAACGATTAAATCTCCTTCTAGAACTCCTTTTTGAATCGGTCCTGCGGCACTAATCAGCGTTTGGAAGCGGTGGTTTGCTCCCCAAGTTTTTAACGCAGCTAGGGATGTAGCTATTTTCGTCAACGAGGCAGCCGGTAAGGGAACTCGACCGTTATTTTCGCTCAGTAGTAACGGTCCCGACTGTATCCAAATTCCCTGCTCTGTGCTGGTTATTCCTTTAGTTTTCAGCCCTTGTAAATACTGCTGTAAAGTTGTCGTCGCCACACCATCCGGTGCTGAATTCAGCACTAGTGCCGGAGCAGTTTGTAGCGCCAATAATTCCCATGCTGCTGATGCTTCAGGGTGTATCCCTGCCACACCTAGCCAAAAACCAACCAACCCTGAGCTAATCAGATCTAACATATGAGTGGTGCGTGGTGCGTGGAGAGAAAATTCGGAATTCGGAATTAATTGCGACTTGTGACTTGATTTTGTTCCCTACTTCTTGGTTCACTTTCACTATTTTGAATAATGAATGCCCGATTGTCTCTACTTTGGAGTGGTTGGCGATCGGTAGATAATGTTAAGAATTTGGGCGAATAGAATTCGCTGCTACACAGACAAAACCCGCCTGCGCGGGTTAAAACTGCCATTTTATAGAGGTTTTCAATTGGGTACAACACATAATAAGTAGGGGCGCACAGCTGTGCGCCCCTACTACTGTCACGCACGCAATCGAGAATTGCGATCGCATCAGTCTGCGCAGGCAGACTTAGTTTGTGTAGTCGCGACTTACAGTCGCAAGAGTGCGAGATAGACTACATTGTCAAAGACTGAGCGTTCGTTTCAATTAACTTTGCCAAATCTTGCAAGAACGCTGCTGCATGAGCGCCGTAAATAATCCGGTGGTCGCTGGTCATATTGACCTGCATTTGCTGGCGCACGCCCAACATTCCATCAGCTGTAGCTACAACCTGGGGACGCGACGCACCGATCGCTAAAATTGCTCCTTGTCCTGGGGGTAAAATAGCATCGAAACGGTCTACGCCAAACATCCCTAAATTTGACAGCGTAAACGTGCCGCTGTTATATTCCTCTGGTTGTAACTGCTTGGCTCTGGCACGGTCTACTAAAGACTTCCAATTGCGAGAAAGTGAATAGATATCTAATTTGTCGGCGTTTTGCAGCACTGGCGTAATTAAGCCACCGTCATCCATTGCTACAGCCACAGCAATATTAATGTTAGGGTGGTAGACAATTCCCTGTTCTGAGTAACTAGCATTCACTAATGGATGCTTTTGTAGTGTCACCGCTACAGCTTTAGCTAATAAAGCTGTCATTGTTACGCCCTTGGACTTAATTTGCTTGTAAAGCTTATCTAGTGCATCGGTAGTGATGGTATAACCCACCCGAAAATCAGGTGCTTGCAGGCTAGCAACCATATTCCGTACCACAGCGTTTTGTAATGTGGTGAGGGGCTGCACGGAGCCAGCAACAGTACTTACAGGGGTAGGGGTAGCAACTGGTTGAGGTGCTGGGGCTGCACTGGGAATCGTCACTTGCGGTTGTGCTGGAGCCGATGGAGCTTTACTCTTGCCAGCAAAAGCTTCCACATCTTCCGCTACAATCCGACCGTGAGGACCGCTACCTTTAAGAGTATTTAGATCGACTTTTAAATCCTTCGCTAACTTGCGAGCGCGGGGTGAAGCGATAACCCGCCCATCACTACGACTTGCACCATTTTGAGACTCAGATGAAGACTCAGTTGCAACTGCACTGACTGGAGTTGGAGTAGGGGCTGTATTTTTTACATCTGCTGTCTGCCCTGGGGAAGTTGTAGCAGCAGGTGCTGAAGTTGTTTGATTTCCCGACTGCGCTTGTTGTTGCGCGATCGCAATTTCTGCTTCTGTCTCGGCAATTAAGGCGATTGTAGCTCCTACAGGGGCAGCTTCTCCAGCGGGGACGAGGATGGTGGCAAAATATCCTTCGTAAAAGGATTCCACATCCATGTCTGCCTTATCGGACTCAACTACTAGGACTGTTTCGCCTTTTTCTACCTTGTCACCAGGCGATTTGACCCAAGAGACAATTTTGCCTTCGGTCATTGTAGAACTGAGAGCGGGCATGAAAACTTCGTGTAGAGTCATGGAGTGGTTTCCCAACAGAGCGCGATCGATTAGTTTTTAGAAATAAACTAGAAGGTTATTTTACCTTTAGTGAGATGGTAATTGGTAGTTGGTAATTGGTAATTGGTAGTTGGTGGTTGGTAGTTAATTTTCATCAACTATTAACCATTCACCATTCACGATCCACATTTTCCATTACCCATTACCCATTACCCATGCTTAAATTTCACCGCGAATTTCTTCTACAATTCCGTCGCGCAACAGAATTTCAACTTGAAGTTTGGCGATCAAGTTGTCCCCTGGCTGGACGCTGAAGATCCCTTCTAATTGAAATTGGCTGACTTCTTGATTCATTTCGAGCAGTTGCACCTGCTGAAGGTTCTGCAAACTCTGGTTTTTTTGCTCCAACAGTTCGCTTTTCTTCTCGTTGACTTGCAGTTGAATGCTTTCGATCTGCTGGCGAGTTTCTGGACCTGGAGGCTGTATGCTTTGTTTTTGGATCTCGGCGATCGCCCGTTGTCCTTGTTTTTCTAATTGTTGCAATTGCTGGTCAACGGCGTTAATTTGTGCTTGTAGCTGCTGCTGGACTTCATCTTTCCAGCGGGGAGTCACAACTGCTTTGACGTTGATCGGGCGCTTTAACAACATCTGTTGAGGGTTTGCGGCATCCATAGTTGATGATTGGTATTTGTTACATAGTTTGCGGTAATCCTAAGATTACCTAAACATCCCGTCAATCATATCGTGATAGCGCTCCATGACAACGGGTCGGCGAATTTTTAAGGTTTGGGTTAACATTCCATTCTCAATTGAAAATGGCTCTAAAATCAGCCGATATGTACTGATGCGATCGTCGGGACGATACCCTGGACGGTCTTGAACTTCCCGCGTTAACTCTTGGCGGAATAAGTTTTGGATGGCTGGGTGGTTGAGATCGATTGTCGGTAGGGGTGGGTTTCCAAACCCGCCCGTACGGGAGTCGGGAGTTCCCCCTTGTTCTCCTTGTCCCCCTTGTCTTACCTCTGGTAAAGCCAATTGCAAATTCTGAGAGACTGCCTTCTGCTGCAATGCTTCTAAGTTAGGGACGATTAAGGCTCCGAGCGATCGCTGGTCTTGTCCGACTAGCATAATTTGGTCGATGTAAGGACTGCGCAGACACGCATCTTCGATTGGCTGCGGTTCGATATTTTCACCGTTAGACAAGACAATCGTATCTTTTGCCCTACCTGTCAGCACGATGTCGTTTTTCGGTGTAACTAGACCTAAATCGCCAGTATCGAACCAACCTTCAGGATCGATCGCTTTGGCTGTCGCCTCTGGGTTTTTGTAGTAACCCTGCATCACCTGGGGTCCTCGGATCAAGACCAAGCCGCGCTGCATCGGTGGTAAGGTTTGGCGAGTTTCAGGATCGACGATTTTGGCTTCCGTGCCTGCCATGGGCAACCCAGAGGAACCGCGTAGATTGCGCCAAGGACGACGAACGTGGGTCACGGGAGAGGTTTCGGTTAAACCATATCCTACTAAAATTTCGACACCAACAATTTCAAAAAAGTTTTCGAGGTGCATGGCAAGGGAACCACCACCGCTAATCACCTGCCTAATTCGTCCTCCCGTTGCTTCTCGTACCTGTTTGTAGATCAGACGATCTGCAAGATTGTGAATCGGTGCTAAAACTGCGGTTTGAATCCCAGCTTGCAGGCGTTGCAATGGAGAAGGATAGAGGTTATCTAATGCTAATCCTCGAACAATTCGCCGTGCTTTTATGTAACGTTGGCTGATATTCAACAGGGAATAGATCAGACGTTGTTTTTTAACGGGTTGGTCGCGGAACTGTTTTTGCACCCCTTCGTAAATCGATTCCCACAACCGAGGAACGCCTACCATGAGGCGAGGTTTGAATGCTTTTAAGTCTGCTTTGACGTGACGAATATTCGTGTATATCTGGGTACAACCTTGAGAAAGGAGGAAATATTCGACACTCCGCTCGTAACAGTGCCAGACAGGTAAGATACTGAGAATGCGATCGCCAATTTCTGGTTGTACGACTGCGCCAAATGACGTAACTTGATGCAGTAAATTTCCGTGAGACAGCATGACACCCTTGGGTTTACCCGTCGTCCCAGAAGTGTACATCAGGGTGGCAAGGGTATCCCGATTCTGTGCTACTGGTTGGAGTGGTTGGTTTTCTCCCACCGCCATCAGTTGAGAGAAATTCATAATTTTGAGCGAGTCGCTTTCATCTAGAATTTCATCTGACAGCAACACAACCAACTGAATTGGTAGTCCGTCCAAGCCTTCGCGCACTTTACTTAAAGTCTTGCGGTCTTCTATTACCAGGGTTGTACTACCGCTATGTTCCAAGATGTATAGTAATTCTTGTTTTTCCGCTTGGGAGCTACGCACGACATCCACTCCCCCAGCGGTTAATATTCCTTGATCTGCAATCATCCAACGCGGACTGTTATCAGCTATGAGTCCCACCCGATCGCCTGCTGCTACCCCCAGCGCTTGCAATCCTGCGGCAAAGATTTGAATGTGCTGGTACAACTGATTGTAGGTGAAAGTTGTCTCTGGTTTGACGTGGGGATCGTGCAGCGCCACGGTATCGCCGAATTTTTTGACAGCGATCGCCCAAATTTCTGGCAATGACTGCACGCTGGAATAATCAACTGTGCGTTTTAAATTGGAGCGTTCTCGCTCGGTTAAGTTGAAATAATAGTTGGAGGGGCGGTTGTGCGACATAACTCGTGCGACAAACTCAATCGCTGGTAAAGTTCGTTTGCAGTCCTGTATACATACAACTTACCTTGCGATAGATGCATTTGAGCTATTAAGTTAGGACACAAGCATTGCTGTCTACTAATTCAGTTGTCGGTAGGGGCGCACAGCTGTGCGCCCCTGCCAACTCCCGCCTCATCACCCACTAATCAAGAGCGATTGCGACTAAAAAGACCAATGCGATCGAAGGGATAGAAACGGACGATCGCCTTACCGATAATGCGATCGCGCTTTACGAAGCCCCATTCGTGTCCGTCACAGCTATTGTTACGATTATCTCCCAGTACCAAGTAAAAATTCGGTGGGATAACTCGAACCGATTGCTCGTAATCTGGTTTGCTAGCAATATAGTTTTCTGCTAGAGGGCGATCGTTGATATACACTTGTCCCGCTTTTACTGCGACTCGTTCCCCAGGAAGTCCCACAATTCGCTTAATAAACGAATCTTGCGAATTAGATGGCAATCCACACGCAGAAATTGCAGCAGGAGGTGGTTGAAACACTACAATGTCACCTCTTTGGGGTGCTTGAAAGCGGTAGCTGAGTTTGTCTACCATCAAGCGATCGTCAACTTCTAGGGTCGGTTCCATTGAACCAGAAGGAATAAAAAAAGACTGGGCGACACCAGCACGAATTCCAAATGCTAAAAACAAGCTCAGACCTACAGTTTTCAGTCCCTCTATCCACAAATTCTCTGGCTTTGGCTGTTGGAGATTCCGTTTAGGCATTGGCAAACGCAGGCTAAATGCAAGTTATAAGTACAATAACTGGTTAGCTATGACTGAAGTTATATTTCTTGGTTCCCGATTGCAGTTATCAGGGTAGTTGGTAGTTGGTAATGGGTAATGGGTAATGGGTAATGGGTAATGGGTAATGGGTAATTGGTAATGGGTAATTGTATTTGTCCCCCTTGTCCCCCTTGTCCCCCTTGTCCCCCTTCGCCCCCTAATCCCCACTCCCTTCGGTCGTGGGGTCCCCGAGTTCCCCCTTGTCCCCCTTGTCCCC